>NZ_JAWRXB010000044.1:0-15205 GCF_046535245.1 Paraburkholderia sp. SIMBA_030 | reverse complement strand
TCGCATTCAACTGGTAATGCAGCGCGACCGCAGCGATCGACACATTCGGCTGCATCGCCGCACGGATCACCTTCTCCCTGAACTCCTTGCTGTGGCGACGGCGCCGTTTCGGCTGCACCACCTCAGAAACTGCTTCATTCTCGTTCATAGCGTACACGTGTCCATTAAAAAAATAGGTGGACACGATCGTCGCTTTCATAACCCGCCGGTTCAAGGCGACATTGCCGGGCGCTTACAAATCTCGGTGCGTCACGAGTGGTAGACCGAGACGCTGCTCAAACATCGCAACTTCTTGCCGTGCGGCAGCAGGGTCACATACTGACAAGGCCCACTGGGACATTGGCCCAGTGGGCGCGCGAGGCAGACGAAATTTCGGACGATGAGAAGGGATTCTGGCTTATACGTTGGATTTACGTCGACGGATTCTGGATCATCAAGTCTGTTCACGCCCGGCGCCTGACTCTCCCGCACGGGCTCGGTTCCTCATGTTGGCCACCAACCTCTACGTCGTCGCGTCGGCTACCCACCAGACCACCTTGCCGTCCGGTTGAGTCACACACCGTTATATTCCACTTTCGCGCGGCACAAGTTACGACCGTCCGTCGAGGGCGCGTCGCTTCGGTTATTGTAGTGACTACGTTTGTATCGTCTGCGCAATCGGGCAAGCGTCGGAGCGCAGACGTCGTAGGTCGCAAGGGTTTGGATCTCGCTAACGTTTTCACACACACTGAAGGTGAGCGTTTGCGGGAGGCCGACGCGTCCTGGGTCCTGCTGCATTTGCGCGCCGGCCTCAACTTCATCGCTGCCATTGGGACTGGGGTACCCTTTGGAAGGTTCAGCAACTTCAATGTCCCAACGCGGGGTGCGTGACAATCTGACTATGTCAGTCGGATGGCCCACCCAACGTCATACTCTCCTGGCTGACTAGGATTTATCAGGTGTGGGCGTGTTGGATTTGCGCTCCTCGTTTTCATCTGACACCTCTCCCTAGGCATCAATAGCCCGGTTAAGCTCCTCGCTGGCGGATTCGGTGGGTAGCCACGATGCGCTCCACTCTTCCGCAACTTTCCTGCCCCTGTTGAGTTAGCCATTACTTTCCTCGTAGGCATTCTCATACACGTCCGGATCGCGGACCTCGGCAAACATCATTTCCTCAAGATCCAGATCCCGACATCTTCCTGGTCAAAAGTCGCCCGAGTGATCCACGCTGCCGTCATTGCTGGGTGCGTGGCTGAGTACCTCAGGGTGGCGTATCTACCAGATATCTCTTCCATAGAGGCATACAGAATTACCTGGGGCATCTAAACCCTCTGAGATCTACCAGATACGGTACCGAATCGGTGTAGCGCTCTTAAGTTGCCGCCTGCAAGAGGTAATGGGGTTGCGGTCATCTCGCTGCGTCTGTGCTGCACTTTTGCTCCGCATATGACGCTGGAGCACCGCGAACGTGTGGCGTCGGGACCTTCAGTTTTCAGGATGAGCCGGCAGTGTCTTGGACCGTGGCGAGATCTCGGGCAGGTGCCAGGCGGTGAGCGCGATTTCTGGATAGAACGCTTCCTTGGTCAGTCATGCGGCTTCATAAGCGTGCTCGACGAGGCGCAAACGACTTCAAATTGCCTGCTCGCGGTGCTCGGGTGTGCCGGGGTATCCAGCCGGCTGCGGGGCAGATTTGCGTTATCGACGGCGAATTGCGAGGCGGCCTTTGGCCAGCTCGAATTTGCGTTTTAGAGGGGACGCGGAAGCGCAAAGTCAATGTCGCAGGCTTACATGGCGGGGCAAACGTGGCGGTGGGTGCTTCCTGACACAGCGTACAAAAGCCGCACGAGGGTCTCTCGAGAGTGCGCATATCGATGCGAGAGACACCCGTGTGGCGGGTGGGGCAGGAAGTGAGCTTGCCCCCGAAAAACGAATCCCTTGCTGAGCGGTAAGCTCACGCAAGGAGAAAACATTGATGACAAGCAAGGCAAAGCGAGCGCAGTACACGGTGTATAACTGGGTAAAGGCCGACCGGGAAGGCAGGCTGGCAGGAGCTGGCGCAAAGCCGGTGAGTCCGGAACAGATGGAGCTGGCACGGTTGCGTGCGGAAGTGGCTCGCCTGAAGATGGAGCGAGATATTCTAAAGTGCGCAGCGTACTTTGCGAACGAGTCGATGTGAAGTACGCATTCATCGAGCGCAATCGACGTCACTGGCCGGTGAGGGATCCGGACATGAACCTCTCGATTCATCCGGCTCTTATCGTCCAACCGAGGTCGCCATGGCCCAGTGTGCGAACAGGCGGGGCTGTCGAGACTTGACGTCCTTCAGCCATGCCGCTGCACGCACCTTGCGGCCTTGGAGGTGTTTGTATTTCCGCTGTGCCCAGCGGACCAGCGCAGCATCAACCGAACGCAGCACCTGCACCAGCGCAGACCGATAGAACCGACCGTAGTACTGAATCCACCCGAGTAATGTCGGACGTGTTCGGTCCGCCAACTCGTTCAGACTCAGGTCATAACGGTGCAACACACTGCGGCGACGCATCTCCTGCCGCATCGCCTTGGCGGCCTTGTTGCTGACCGCCGGCACGAAACCAACGGACAGCTGACCGGCCCGACTTCTGACACTTCGCGGTCTGAACGTGTAGCCCAGAAAGTCGAATTGACATATCGGATAGTCAGCATGCCTGCCAGCCTGCTTGCAGTACACGATCTTGGTCTTTTCTGGATGCAGCTCCAGCTTGCACTCCGCTAACCGTGCTTCCAGTTCCTGCCTGAGCAGCCGGGCCTGCGCTTCGCTCCTGCAGTGACAGGTGGCGTCGTCAGCGTAACGCTCGAATGGCACGTCCGGATGATGTTTCTGCATCCACCGGTCGAACGCATAGTGTAGAAACAGGTTCTGTGAGGGCGTGCGGGTGGGATTCCCGTGCGCTACTCGACTTCTGGCGGTTTGATCCCGGAAATCCATGTGGATCAACGATTTGCAAAATCGCTGGATGCGAGAAAGTCGTCGAACCGCGGAGCCTTGCCGCGAGCTGGTCTTCACGCTACGACCGCCAGATTGCGAGAGGGTAGCCACGTTCCCTCACGGAAACGCGGCCCCCGAAGAACGCAGCATGCGACTTTCACCGCACTGCGCTCGAGCACAGCATTAAGCGTCGCACTGACGCCGGTCTCGAAAGCTGCACGAGACCTTCGCAAGCATCACGTTGTCGATTCGCCTCATCGCTGAGACGAAGGGCGCTGAACCGTAGCGATACCGGTCTCTCACAAGCTTCCCCTCAGTGAATCTCTAACATGGACCTGCGACAACTGAACCACGCGGAAGTCTGCACCCTTTCAGGTCGAGGCAAATCTTGAACCTCTATGTGAACTATTACCGTCCGCCATTTGCTTTTTCCGCGTTCTCATACCCACTTGCCCAACAGCTTCCCTCGCGGGTTACCTGCCGTAGCCAAACGTCTGGCGTCGGCGGACAATTGGGCTTACCACGTTCCCGTCCCTGCCGGCCCGATTGATTCCCGGGTCTGTCCGTTTAGCACCTGTCTCTCCCCCGGCAGCGCTTGCGACGACGTGCTCCCTTCCGTGACGGAAGCAACCGGCTGCTCACCTTTTGGTCTGGGCCTGACAGCCGCTTTGGCCCATTTCGTTTAACGAGGTTTGCAACAGTTCACATATGTTGTGCTTGCGGAACTTGCCTTGCACCTCACACCGCGCGGCGGCTGGCAGTGTCGGTTCCTTCCCCGTCGCCGGGGTGAGCCGTCAGTCGAGAGGCACGTTGTCTTCAGAGCTTCACACCTGACTGTTACCGGTCACGCATGTCTGAATAGGCAACTGCTGGTCGTACAGCAGGTCGCGACACTTGCGATCGTTCACACGAACGCAGAGCGCGACAAGACAGAAACGAGCTTTACCGCCTACTACATGCCGCTTCACGCGCGGCCGACGGCGACACGTGTCGCACCACGGAAAGGACGATTACCCCATAGCGCCCGTCTTGGGCTGACTTTGGGACAACCGCCAGCACTGTGTCTCCCACGGCGTGCCAACGGGCATCTAATGTGGATACATCGTTGTGGCATTGACGATCGTGCTTCTTTCAACTTCTGGTAGATTTATTGCTGCGCGGCGCATTACAAATACAAAGGCCACCAATGGATATCGTTGAGGTGCTTCATGGAAGTTCTTGATCGCGTGGCCGTCGTCTCGCCGGACGGACGCGCTGTGAATTTCGTGCTGTCGATTCGCGGGCGTAAGATCGAAGGCGCGGTTGAACGCGACGCTCTCGAAGAACTCTTCTGGCTACCGCGCGATGCGGACGCAACGCGCACACTCAGGACGTTTGAAAACGGTCGCAACCGCATCGTCGCAGTCGCCCAAAGAAAGTTACTTGCGCGGCCCGGCGAGCCGCTGCGACTGACCGTCAACGACTTCCTGACCCGGTAACCAACCGTTGGCTGACGATGACTGTCGCGTGGATATGCGTCTGATAGCACGGAAAAGCACGACCGTTCAAATGTTGATCATTCTTTTTATGGAAAATCCGCGAGCGGCAGGTAAGCCAAGCTTTTCCGCGCCGTGCGCGCACCAAATAGTGCAGGTTTCGAGGCGGCTGATACGTCGGCTTGGCTATGTCTGCAGCCGGAGCGGCGCTGAGGTCACAACGGCCGTCATAGCCGGTGCGGTGCCCGGGAGAAGTGGGAGGCGCCGCCGAGATAACACCCGTTATTACGGCATACACGCTGCGGCAGTGTGTCGGTGAGACGGGCCGAGGGTAGGGCGCAGCCCTGTGCATAGAACCACTCGACCGTTCGCTGCCCCCCGGCTTTTCGTTCGGCAGCGTCCTTTGTGAGGGATGGACTGCAGTTCGGCCATAGCGGTCGTTGGTCCCTCAAGGCGTCAACGGCTGGTATGGGTTCCTCAGCTGACGATGGTCGACCGGTCCGGGCGAACGGCAGCTTTGACTGTCGTCGAGCGGCAGTGCACGACCCTGAAAGGACATTCCGCGTGCTCAAAAGCGGCCGTTCAATCGACGGCGACGACGATATGCAAGCCAGTAGTTTGTTATGCTCGATCGGTAACCCGATGCACTGTCCGGTCGCTAAAGCTGTGACGAACGCGGTCTCAATTGGGGTTATTGACTTGATTCGCCGAGGTAGTAATCCGAGCAGCTCCGTCTGCGGTAGATTGCTCGGCGGGAGACGGCGTCTGCAGAATCTTGAGGGCACTGACCACACCAACGACAATGGACGCCACTCCAAGAGCCTCCGGCCATGTAGGCCACCGATGCGTTGCTACGAGGCCGAAGCAAGTTGCGAAAACTGTCTCTGTCACAATCAGTTGTCCTGCGAGACCAACCGGGATTCTTTTTGCGGCGATCGTCCACGCCCAGGAACCTGCAATAGACCCGATGACCGCAAGGGTGAATGAGCCTAGGAGCACGGGGAGGAAATCATGAAGACGCACGCCCAGGCTCGTAAGCTTAAGTAACCCCGTTGACGCTGCCAGTGGTATGAAAGCCATAATCTCAGCCGCACCGCCAATCATCATCATCGCGGTCCACATTCGAGCATCCATGGCCGGTCGGGCCGCAAGCGCGGTTCGATTGGTTAGAGCGAATACCGTCCAAAGCAAAACGGCGCCAACCGAAATAACGATGCCGATAATGACACGGATGGGCATGCCGTAGAGTGCTTCGGAGAGCCCCAACAGGTTGACTAGGACAAGGCCAAGTGTCGAAAGGCCGAGGGGGATGCTCAGCATGCGCCATTGAACGGTCCTTTCACCGAGGTTGCCCATTATCGCGAGCACCACCGGTACCATCGCGACGATGGCCGGTGGAATAATCGGACCGGCGAAAAGCACCGCCGCCATGACGGTCATGAAGTAACCCACATAACCGACGAAGCCGAGCCACGCCGCGACGAGCCAATCGCGTAGGCTCAGCTGGACAACTTCCCTTCTGACGGCCCCGAAGAGAGCTATCCCGAGCAGACCAGAGAGGAGGAATCGGGTGACGGCGAGGTCGTAGATGGAGTACGGACCAACAATATAGGGCGCCACAAAATTCAACGACCAGGAGAATGCTGCAAAGATGGCCGCCAATACGCCAATCATCGAACGCCGTTGCATGACACACTCCCATGTAAGACTGCCTGAATGAGCTTACTGAGTCTGCGGACAGCAACTGTCGGAAAAGAATCGGCTATTTGGCTATGAGCGACACACGTTGCGTTCGCTAGTATCGGCAGCGTGCGAGCGGAGTTCGCCGGGTGCGGGCCGTGACGCCCGCACCGTATCGAAGCGCTCCTACTTGCGTTGATGCCGCCGCAGATTGCAACGGTTTCGATTGTTTTACTGCCGAACGCGGTACTGTTCGAGCACTTCTTCGTCGAGAACCAATCCCAGTCCGGGGGCGTCTGGTACCTGAACATATCCACCACGGAATGGCAGCAGATTCTTGACCAGACGTCGGAACAAGGGGCTCTCACTTTGCGAATATTCGATGAGGTCGCCAGTTTCTGTGGAAGCGAGAAAGTGGGCCGTCGCGGCCAACAGAATGCCCGTGCTGAATCCGTGCGGAACTAGCTGAACACCTCGCGTGCGTGCGAGCTCGTAAATGTGCCGCATTTCGGTTATGCCGCCACAACGGGTAATGTCAGGTTGAATGATGGCGGGTGCCGTGTCGTCCAGAAATTGCTGGAATTCGTGGCGCGTTGCGAGTCCTTCGCCTCCAGCCACTCTTATGCCCGTTGTCCGAGCCAGTCGAGCAAGCCCCAAAGTCTCGTCCGAAGGCAGCGGCTCTTCAATCCAGTTCAGGTTGAACTCACGGAGCGCTTCACACTGTTCCAGAGCATAGGTGTAATTGCGCCAGCGCCCGACGAGGTCGATCTGCAACTGAATGTCGTTGCCAACTTCCTCGCGCAGCACGCGGATTATCGACTTGTCCTTGATGGGGTTGTCGCCGAACGTACCGCCCCCCACCTTTAGGCTGCGAAATCCCTGTTCGAGCAATCCATTCACGAGCTGCCGATTACCTGCGTCGTCGTTCCTGGGGAGGAACGTGCCGTACGCAGCGATACGGTCCCGATGTTTGCCACCCAGCAACGTACGCAGTGGTACGCCGTAGAATTGACCTGCAATGTCCCAGAGCGCGATATCCAACGCACTGATGGCATGAATCGCGGCGCCGCGTCGACCTACGTAGTCGGTGCCGCGATACATCTTCTTCCAGCCGGTCGATTTCCAGTGGATTCTCGCTTATCAGCAACTGCCGTAGGCCTTGGCAGGTCTCGTGGGACGACGGCGTCTCAATCAGTGCCTTGACGACGGCGGGAAAACTGTCCGTCTCGCCAATGCCGATTAGGCCAGTATCCGTGTGGATGCGCACGATGAGAGCATCCTCGCCCCACTCACCTGGTTGGTCCAAGGCGGGAACTCGAAGCCAAATGGCTTCAACGTTAGTAATTTTCATGACTGGTTCTGCAGAATTATCGAGGCGTTGTTAGGTACTGGCTGAGCTTCGGCTACTTCAGCGCCGGTAACTTCGGCAAGGCGGGCTGTCTGCTCTTCGATAGCGTGCGCAGGCATCGCACCATAGTCCTGCGACAGCCATCTCAAAAGTCCCCAAATCTTGACGCCGAGGATAGCGATGAAAGGCAATGCGGTAAGGATGACCGCGGTCTTCAACGTATCAAGTGGCGCGTTGATGTAGAGCATCGTCATTGGAAGCGCGGCAAGCATCACGCACCAGAAGAGTCGCAGGTTCGGCGAAGGGTCCTGTCCTTCTTGCAGATTTCGAGTGCTGGTCGCAGCGACCGTGTAGGCCACTGCATCGAGATGCGATGCCAGGAATATCAGCATCAGCGTGAAATAGAGGACAGACATCAGCTTGCCCAGCGAGAGGGTGTTGAGCAGCATCGATACTGCAGCCTCACCGCCGGCGCCGTTCAGCATTGCCGGTGCATTGACGGCGCCTGTGACAAATTGATGGATAGCGTAGCTTCCGAGGCTGCCGAAGAAGAACCAGCACCCTGCGCAGCCGCCCAGAAGCATTGCGGCGACCACTTCCTTGATTTTCCGGCCCTTGGAAACACGGGTGACGAAGATGGCCACACCCGGTGTGTACGTAATCCAGTAGAGCCAGTAAAACACCGTCCAATCGCGGGTGAACTGTCCCGAGCCATCAGGGTCGGTGAACAGACTCAAGTGCACAAAGTTTTGAAGTCCGAGGCCGACGCCGTTTGCTATGTTGTTCAAGCTGAACAGAGTCGGGCCTACCAGCAGGACGACGAGCGCGAACAGCAGGGTCATGCCGCAGGCCAGCTTGGCGAGGCGCTGCATGCCCGAACTGACGCCGATGTAAGAGCTGGCCGAAAACACGATTGTGACCAGGATAACCAGACCTGCCTTCAGTCCAAATCCGTCGCTAATGCCCAGCAGTTCGGCGAGGCCTTTGGCGACTGTCGTGGTCGTCAGGGTCGTCGTCAGCACGAGGCCGCCGAAGGTAGCGAACAGGAAGATGAGGTCAATCACGCGACCGACTGGGCCATGTGCCTTGAGTCCGGTTATCGCTTCGATAATGCCGGCGAGGCTCAGGCCTTTGTTCTTCTTCACGTGGAAGTGATACGCCATTGCGAGTGACGCAATGCCGTAGATTGCCCATGGTGTGATGCCCCAATGGAAGAACGTATAAGCCGTGCTGAATTCGAGCGCCTGCTTGCTTCCGGCGGTTATGTTCAGACCGGGCGTCTGATAGTAGTAGGCCCATTCCATGAACGCCCAGTACATCGTCGCGGAGCTGAGGCCGGCGCAGATGAACATGAATATCCAGAAACGCCGGCTCGTACTGCTCGTCCTTCGTGATGTACACGGGCCTCACGACGTACGGCACTTCTATTTCTTCGAGCGCCACGCTAACCTTGCGGCCATTCCGTGTATTCCAGGCATAAAGCGTAATCGGCTTGATCGTCATAAAGTCAGGTCAGTTCGAGATCGAAGCGAGACCTCCTGTGTAGTTCTGCTCGGGCGCCGCGTCCATACGGGCCTGTTCCCGGGCACTAGCAATATAGAGCGCACCGGAGTCTGTTGAACTCTCCGCACCGTCATAAACGATCGTGATTCGTCCCGGCCGCTTCCAGGCCGCTTTGAGCACTTCAAATCTGGCCCCCGTCTGGCTTTTCATGGTGACCTTCCATTTGAATGCCGGTCGACCAAACCGGGCTTCCAGCAACGTGTAGTTGCGTTGCTGGAATGCAAGCCCTCGGGTGCTCATACGGATGCTCTCGACGATGCCGTTGATGATACTCACGCACATGCTGTAGCCGTTGACAAGGTCAGGCTGCTTGCCCGCTGGCCATTTGACGTACAGCGTCTCCGTGCCGAAGGGCGCAAAACCGTAACGCCGCGCGTCGGCGTGCTGGAAACATGCATAGGCAGGGGTGTCATTGTCGCCAGGCAAGGCAACCTGAGTCGGGCACTCCGGAAATCCCCCTATCGGCTTGGCAATCACGACGCCGTACAGTCCCGTGTCCTTCGTGGTCTCGACGGGTGCTGGAGCGGCGGGGGCTGGCATGGAGGGACGCATCGATGATTGAGGCTCGCTACCCTGATGGGGCACCGTGCAACCAGACACCGCACCAGTCAGGAGCACTAAGACAACTGATGCACACAAACGATTTGCTGAAGACCTAATTCTTACCGCGATTTGGCTAGTCATGGTTCGTCCCCGGTTGTTCGTTCTCCCCTTCTTTATGTGGACAAGATTTTTGCCAGCGAAAAAGAAGAGTCTGTTCGCCAGAGAACAAAAAGAGACTGTGAGGACCTCGTAGTCAGGGCAAACCCCCAGAATGGATGAACGGCCGGCCTACATGACGGGACGCCACCTCCGTCGGCTCAACGGGGCGCGATGTCACCGATCGGCATGAAGCAGCCGCTCGAATGACCGTGTTCCGACGGCGGCGAATGACGGAAACTGGCCGATTGCACCAGTTAGATGAACGTTCTACAGACCGGACCTTGGAATCCTCGACGGCAACTTTCCGGCGAATTGTGTGAACGCGTACTGCCGGCCAGTTGCGGTCAGTCGAAAGCGACGCCCGAAACCGGATGGTCGGCTGGATATTTGACCGAAGCAGCCCGTCATGTCTCCACAAAGCTGCCGTTCTAATCGAACGTGGGCGCCTTGCCCACGCACTCGCTATGCGGGGCAGAGCCCAGTACAGCACGTCGGGCATACGCGATGCACCGAACCAAGGGCGGTGGCTCGCCTCGTCGCATCCGTTACGAACCGCCAGACCGCGAAGTCACAGGCTGCTCAGGAGCCTGAGCTGGTGCTCGGTCTCGCTGCCGTGAACCAGCGTGTAGGAACACGCGCGCTCACGTTCAGTCATTGAGAATCCTTCTGTCTGCGAGAAGGTATCCCAGAGCATATCTTCAATGGACATCGGATTGCCGCATGCTTTCGCAAAGGTGCCCAGCAGGCGGCTCGCTTCGCGCCGAAGCAGTAGGCGATCTTTGTTCAGGACATAGGATTGGCTTCTACCACGCAAAACCAGGAAATGCGGAATTGCATGCATGTCAATCGTCATGACCAACTCCATTTCTCTCGCGCATTCGCGGTATCAGCGGTGTGTGTCGGAGGTACGGCTGGGCGCCGCTCTGTCTGACCGTGTCACTACCTACGCGTGTCGCGGCGAGAAGAAGGGGTTCCATCGACTCCTGTGCTCAATTCGCCAAGCAGCCGTGTCGTTCGCCGACGGCAACGACATGTGCGGCTGGGGCCGTGGACTACTCCGGGACGGCAATGTCGCCATCGACGAGTTGTCTGCCATATGTTTCCGCATATTGGACGGCACTTTCCGGGTCCGCGCAGACCGGCATGTCGGCACAGCCAGCGAACGGATAAATGATCCGCCTGTCGGAAAGACGGGTCACTTTCAACGTCGGAACGGGTCCGCGGAATGTCCGGCGGAATGATGCAGCAACGTTATAGTCTTCGTGGTCGGAAACGTCGCGTTTCATGGGAACTCGCCCTCTGACATGAATTGGACTTGCTGCGGGGTCCGATACGGACCGCTTAGAGATCGCCGATTGACTTCCCGTCGATCTGTCCGTCAATGAGACGCTCTGCATAGTTGGTCGATGCTCGCCGGGCCTCGCCAGCAGCACGAAACGGCGTGCGCTGAGGAATTCGGAAGATACGGCTCGCGGTCAGGGTATCGTTGGTCCCCCTGCGGCAAATCCTGACGGCGGCTTCGAACCCCGCGCCGTAGTCGTACGAACCGACAGCGCCGCGCGGTGTGCGGGGATAAACGAGGGGATAGATTTCCAGCCCCCTATAGGTTCTCGTGAAGTCTTCCATGATGTGCTGTCCAGAAGTGTGAGCCATCGCTGAGAGCGATCGAGCCCTACCAGCGCGCGGACTCGTGGTCCACGCCTCGCGCGAGCGATATGGCGATGAATTTGATGTGCCAAACGATTTGCAATGGATGAACCATCGCGGCGGCACAACGTAATTGGCGTCCGGAGACGAGGGGATCGCTTCTTCTGGCAACGAACGGGTGTTGACCGGACAGTCGGAAGGGAGAGTTGCGTGAACGCCCGGCCTTTCGACACTGCGCCTGATCGGCAGCAAGCTCTAGAGGGGAAGTTGAGGCGACGAACCCAGTGTACCACCAAGGAGCGCGTATCCGTTCTTCTTCTATCGCGCGTCAGATCCCCCGATACGGAGGATCTTCGCGAATTGCGTTCTCAATAGGTAGACAACTGTGTTTTGCTCGATCGCTTCGGAGCGTGACGGGGCAGGCGCACCCCGACGCTCACTTGCGATACGCGGGCGAAACGGTCAATACAGTTTCCGTGGGGGCAGTCTCCTGCGGCTCTGCTTGCGCAGTCGCGCGACAGCGGCAGCCTTCTTTCGCTTGTGTTCGGCTGTGGGCTTCTCGTAGGCCATACGCGCATGCAAGTCTTTTACCAAACCTGAGCTTTCGATGGCGCGACGAAAGCGCCGCAGGGCAACTTCAACCGGTTCGTTCATCTTTGGAATGACAGTGGTCAAGGTGTTCCTTGGTTGGGGGGCGACAATCATTTTGTCCGGCGTGAGTTGCAATTCTGATGAGTCAATGCGCCGGTCGTATTTGACGACAGAAAACCGCGTAAATCGTTACAGTTGCAGCGCGCGACATTTACTGGAACTAGACGCCTGACGACCCGCGGCGGTAGCGCTTGCCAGTATGGTGCTCGACATTCGGCCGCCGCGCACTGGAAACGGATCCTGCCCGATACGCTGCGAGCCGCACTTTGACGCGATGCGATTGGGTGAGCATTCGATGGTGATGATGATGCTGCGCGCCCGCGTAATACATGGGCGGCATGACGACGGGCGTTTCGTCGCCGTTCAGCCAACGGCGGATCGTGACCAGGTCCGCCAAACGAGCCCGGGAAGACCGCGCGCCGAGGAGCGCAATAATCACCTGACCATTCGGCATGTTGGCTTCGACCACGATGCAGCGTCCTGCCTCGTCGGTATAACCGGTCTTCGCGAGCTGAACGTCCCAATCCGGCCAATCGACGATAGGGTCGGTGTTCCGATAGAACCTCGTTCTGCTGCCGATCGCCTCCTCGTAATGCGGAAGTGTCGTGAATGCGCCGATCAACGGATAGTGGGACGCGGCATCCGCCAATTTCACGACGTCACGCGCGGTGGAGAGGTTGTCTGGTGAAAGCCCCGTCGGATCGTCGAAGTGCGTATCGGCCATGTGCAGCGCGCGCGCCTTGTCGTTCATCTTCTGGATGAAGGCAGGCTGACCACCTGGAAACGCGCGCGATAGCGCGGAGGCCGCGCGGTTCTCGGACGACATCAGCGCAAGGCGCAGCATCTCCTCGCGTTCGAGCGCAGCACCGACCGGGATACGCGAGCCCGAATGTTTGAGCCGATCGATATCGGCATCGTCGATGGTCAGCGTTTCCCCCAATGCCTGCGCTTCGTCCAGCACGACCATCGCCGTCATCAGCTTGGTGAGCGAAGCGACGGGCTCAACTTCGTCAGGATTCTTTTCCAGCAGGACTTCGCCGCGCCCGAGGTCGTACGCGATCGCGCTGCGGGAATAGAGGAGCGGCGTCCCGGCCGACGTCACGAGCGGTGCGGCGGCGAGAAGTAGCACGCTGGCGAGTTTCTTCATGTCAATCACACCCTGGGACTTCAATCAGGCGAACAGGTGATTACGGGTCCAACGTGCAGGATCGTCCCTAACAACTAAACTGTAGTTGCTCACTGCAGGAATGAGTGTGCGAAGGAGGACAGATTTCGTCCTTGGAGGTCAGCTATCATGAAATCATTGGTCTATGCAGTCGTTACCGTCTCGGTTCTGGCCGCTCCGGCCGTATCGTTCGCTCAGCAATCCAGTTCGACTGTCACACGGGAACAGGTGAAAGCAGAACTGACGCAACTCGAAAAGGCCGGCTACAATCCCGGCCGCCGTGACCCCAACTATCCGGAAGGTATCCGCGCCGCGCAGGCGCGCGTCGCTGCGCAGAACGGCACGGTGCCGGCCCAAACCGGCTACGGTCCCGCGGTTGGCGGTTCGTCAGGATCGGGTGAACCTAGCAAATGACGGGGCACAACCGGATCGCCTCAATGCGCAATTTTCCGGACCACGCAAAACGTAGCGTCTTGATTCTGGCAATGCTTGCCGGTCATTGATTTGCATAGCCTCTGTTTGGGAGAATGCCGCCGGGCAGCAGAGTCTTGCTACAAAGGTATCCGGATGCGACCTCTTACGGATTTCGCTCGGTTCGGACGACTGCACCGGGCTGTGCAAAACTTGCAGTGTCCGTATTGGCCGGCTTGCAAATTGGCCTTGACGGGAGCGCGTAGATACGCCCTTCCGTGATCGGCCGGGTCCGGCTACAAGCTGCCGTTCAGCGAGCGGACAAACCTGCTGTTTGAGCGGCTGCAATAGAAGTTGTCTCGCTAACGCCTGGCTTTACTTTAGTAACCGAAGTCGGGCGCCACTCCCTCTCACGTGCGTTTGAAGGCTTTGCTCCAGAGAGACCGATGAAGAAAGGAAAGCCAAAACTTACCCGCCATGATGCTGAGCGCCTTTTCGAGGGTCTGCCCGACTGGAAGGTGAAAGTATCGAGCCGGCCCGAGAACCCATTCGAAGCAGGGGCGTTCGACGTGGTCGAGCGCGTCGACGACGAAACCAAACTCTGGAAAGACAACCTCATTACCCTTCCGATGGCGATCGAGTTGTCGGCCGGTTACGAGTCGGTGTCTCGCCTGCGCGAGGCGATGGCGCGAGCATGGCGCGTTAAGTGGGTGAGGGAGGCTAAAAACGAGGTTGTCGCCGAGTTTCCGGAAGGATGGACCGCCGTTCGCCCGGAAACCGGCCCCATAGAGTTGCGAGATCCGTCCGGCGTGGTGCGCGCCTTATTCGGGTGGGCCAAGGATGCTGAACTCAGGATTCTGCCACGATATATTGTTGAGTCACAGGCTAACAGTTCAAGCGGACTAGGTAGCTTGCTTGTCCGTGATCGTGGGAACGGTCAGATTCTTGAGAGGTCGTCGACCTGGTCTGCTCAAACTGGTACCAACCATCCAGATTGGACCAGGCTTTCAGCGTGGCTCAACTTACGCTATCCTCGACATCACGACCCGCTGAGGTACTGGGAAGATTGCGAGGAAAACATCCACAACTGAGCTACTTCTGGGGGCGCTGTTCTCGGGCAAACTGCTACACGCAGCTTAACAGCGGCGAAAGAAGGGCTGACCGCTTGATTGGGCTTCCGGGTTTGGCCGCATGCAGCCTCACGCGACCGGCGCAAGACGGGCGGATCCTAACGTCCGGCCAGTCCAACTAGTTTGCGTCTCAAATCCGGCGAATCTAAAAATTCGGTTCGGCCGTCGTCTGCCGCGTGACCGAATTCGCGAGCAAGTCGTTGATTAGGCTGGACGGCCAGTCTCAACAATTCAGTGCCCGAGCATGTTGTTGTCAGGTATCGGTTGCCTTGCGCCCCGTCATCCAGCAAGCAGGGCCTTGAATAAAGTAAAAAGCCCGCTCAGCGGGCTTATGGGGCGTCAGCAGGCGTTCAGCCTCACATGCGCGGACGCGCTGGGCGGGTCGGTTCTGCGGTCGGGGTCGGTTCGGCGGACGGCGTTTCGGGTTCCTGCTTCGCCGTAAACTTGTACTGCGCCGATTCGAGTTGACGGTCAGGCCAGCCACCACCA
>NZ_JAWRXB010000262.1:0-304 GCF_046535245.1 Paraburkholderia sp. SIMBA_030 | reverse complement strand
CGAGCCGTCCGATTCCGCGCCCGCGCCCTCCATTCGCCCGACGACGTCCACGTCCACGTCCACGTCAGCGCGCCGCATCGCCGTGGTCGCCTTCGACCGCATCATCCCGTTCCATCTGTCGGTGCCCTGCATCGTGTTCGGCGAGGACCGCGCCGAAGGCGGCGTGCCGCCGTTCGAACTGCGCGTGTGCGCAGCGGAAAGCGGCCCGCTCGCGACCACGGCGGGCTTCACGCTCGGCGCGACGCACGGCCTCGAAGCGCTCGCCGACGCCGACGTCGTCATCGTGCCGAGTTGGCGCGATACC
>NZ_JAWRXB010000261.1:0-305 GCF_046535245.1 Paraburkholderia sp. SIMBA_030 | reverse complement strand
GAGGCTTGCCATGCCGCCCAGCCTGACAACCGCATAGGCGGCGCTCGAGGCCATACCCTCGGCGACCTGCAGCATTTCGTAGGGAAGTACCTTGCCCGGCTTCTCCGGGATCGATCGCACCCTGAACAGCGTGTCGAGCACGGCTGCGCCAACGCAAAGCACATGGCGGCGGCCGGTGAATGGAGGAGATGACAGGTTCAAGGCTGCGCTCGTTTGGTTGAATTGTCCCGCCTAGCCGCCCTTGACCGCGCCTGAGGTCAATCCTGCAACGATCTGTCTCTGCGCAAACATCGTCAGCACCAGCA
>NZ_JAWRXB010000260.1:0-305 GCF_046535245.1 Paraburkholderia sp. SIMBA_030 | reverse complement strand
CTACCGCTCACAGATCAGGCACTCAAAGGGAACAACTGGTTACTGGCTTACGAAGGAGGTCGCCGGCTGTGGCTCGGAAATCCAGATATCGCTTTCATAGAAGCCGACCCCTGCTTCGCAGCACTGCTAAATGCTGACGTTAGCTTTTATGACCAGGAAGCCAGGCTGCCGGCTATATTCCAAGTCAAGATCGAAGTAGCGGAGGCTATTGATTTCGACTCGGATGACGAGATCGACAGTGATTTCGAGTTTGACAGTATGGATGAGGAATACTTCGATTCGGCTGTAACGGATACTGATGAGGA
>NZ_JAWRXB010000043.1:0-17781 GCF_046535245.1 Paraburkholderia sp. SIMBA_030 | reverse complement strand
TTCGAAGGAGTGAATGACCGTTGTACCTTGGAGAGCTGCCGTTATGTTGTGGCGGGTCCTATGGCTGGAGTGGGTCGGGTGCGGAAGTTCGGCACCAGCCCTTGCACGGAAGGTTGGTCTCGCGAGCGAACTTCTGGGTTCGGCCATAAAGCGCGACTCCTGCTCGCCGCAGCCGTGCCTTGAACATGAACTCGTGCTCCGGCGCGACTTGACTGTAGATCGGCGCCGCCTGAAATTTCCGTGTCGATTCTTGCCGAAGTAACAGCGGCGAAGAACGGCGTAACGTTGCCAACGCTATTGCAAGTCGAGGGCGCTCAAGCAGCGCGTGAAATTGCAGGGAGCGTCGGCTCCTCTTGCGACATTCACGGCTGAGAACGGCCAGTACATCCCGGCACCGCCTTGAAGGGTTAATACCCTTTCGTATAGAGCGACAGATGGTTACTCACCGACGTTACACCCGGCACGCCCTTCGCCACTTCCGCGGCCTGCTGGATCTGAGGACCGTCCGGCACGCTGCCAGATAATGTCACGACACCGCCGCGCGCCTTGACGAATACGTTCGACACGTTGAAGTTGGGCGCTTTCGATAATGCCTTGCGTACATCGCGAGCCAGGTTCTTGTCCGCTGGCGTCGCCTTGCCTGAACTTGCAGCCGGACTCGACGCCATCGGCATGGCATTGCTGGCTTGCGCGTAGACATTCGACGTCAGCGTCACGCATCCCAGGGCGACGAGCAGATTCACAACGTTGCATGCTTTCATGATTGCCTCTCTTGTTCGGCCTGGCAGATCGTGAGTCAAAGATAGCCAACATTCCGCTTCTAACAAAGCCACTTGCACGATTAAGGGAAAACCCGCGTCCAGAACCGCGCTCAGCTTATCGAGTCGGCTGAAAACGCGATGTCCTGCTGTGCTTCGAGCACCCTCAGGCGCTCAGCCAACGCAGCCCTGATCGAGTCGTAGGCACCGCCGCCAAGCGTCAGGCGTAACGGCGGATGTGCCGAGTCCGCCGCGACGATCATTGCGGCGACCGTCTTGCCGGCGTCGCCCCGAATTGCAAAGCTGTTGGACGCAATCGCCCGCCTGACGTCGCCCGCCGGGGTATCGTCGTACTCGGGCATCGGCACCGCGTGATCGAGACCGGCACCGAACTGCGTGCTCGTCGGCCCCGGCTCCACGATCACGAAGTCGATGCCGAATGGTGCCACCTCCTTCGCTACTGACTCGACGAAACCTTCGATGCCCCATTTCGTCGCGTGATAGAGGCTGAAATTCGGGTAAGCGATCTGTCCACCTTCGGACGAGACCTGAACGATCCGGCCGCCGCCCTGGCGGCGCAGGTGAGGCAGCGCGGCACGGATGACCTGAATCGATCCAGTGAGATTGGTGGCGATCTGCCGGTCAATCTGTTCATCAGTCACTTCCTCGGCCGCGCCGAATAACCCGTAGCCCGCGTTGTTCACGATCACGTCGATACGGCCCATCGCTTCGAATGCGGCAGCGATATTCGAGTGCACCGCGCGGATGTCGGTGACATCGAGTGTCAGCACATGCAACCAGTCGTCGTACTGTTTTTTCAGCTCATCGAGCGCCCCCTCGCGCCGCAGCGTCGCGACGACCCGATCGCCGCGTTGCAGCAGGCGCTCGGCGAATAGCCGGCCGAGGCCTGACGACGTGCCGGTAATAAACCAGGTCTTCATCATGGTGTGTCTCTCCATAAAGTGGATGGAATGGCATTGCCTGATCACCAGTCTAGGTACCCGTCATTGGTCAGAGAAGTCTCTATAGTGCGTATGAGCCCGTGAAAATTCGCCACCAATGACCAAGCCGACACTTGCCGATCTCACCGCGTTTTCCACTGTCGCAGCGCATCGGAGTTTCCGCCGTGCCGCCGATGCACTCGGCGTTTCGCGCTCCTCGCTAAGTCACGCCATGCTCGCACTGGAGCGTGAATTGGGCGTGCGCCTGCTCAATCGCACGACGCGTAGCGTAGCGCCGACAGAAGCCGGCGAAGCATTGCTCGCGCGGCTTGCGCCCGTGCTCCGCGATCTTGACGAGGCACTGGATGCCGTCGCCGATGCGCGCGGCAATCCGAGCGGCACGCTCAGGATCAATGCCAATGAGAGTGCGGCGCGGCTGTTGTTGAAAACGGTGGTGCCGCGTTTTCTGAAGCGCTTCCCCGGCATGGCGCTCGATCTGGTCGCGGAGGGACGGCTCGTCGATATCGTCGAGCAAGGCTTCGATGCCGGAGTACGGCTTGGCGAGTCGATCCCGCGCGACATGGTGGCGGTGCGCATCAGCGATGATCTTCGCTTCGTAGTCGTTGCAGCGCCTTCGTATCTCGCGGGACGAACACCGCTCATCACGCCCGACGACCTTCGTAGCCACGACTGCATTCGCCAACGGCTGCCGAGCGGCAAGCGCTACCGCTGGGAGTTCCGCAAGCACGGGCAGGAAGTGGCGATCGATGTTCCCGGCGTGCTCACGCTGGATCACAACGGGCTGATGGTTGAGGCCGCGTCCGATGGTTTGGGCCTCGCGTATGTACCGGAATCCACGGCCCGTGATTGGCTGGACGACGGCCGGCTGGTTACCGTGCTGGAAGATTGGTGCCCGTTCATCCCGGGGCTCTGCCTGTACTATCCTGGGCATCGCCACGTGCCTGCTGGTCTGCGGGCGTTCATAGACGTGCTTAGGGAGGTAAATCACTAACGCACGTGAATGTCCGTTGTCGAGGATCCTGACCGACCGCTCAGGTCGCGTGCTGCCGAGCGACGACAGGCAGTGACCGGCCAGTTGCGGACGGTGGACGGCGCCTTCGCCCGGTCATTCAGATGGCCGATCCACTCCGGCAGCGGACGTCGGCACGCCGACTGAGTTTGTCCCCCCTCGTGACCGCCCCTTTGACGGTCGTGCTCAAGGGATGCGCATGCCGATCTCTGCCTCTCAGTAAAAGTTTGGCCGATGGGCTCGATGTCGGCACAAGCGCTTAGTAAGCGCAGGCCGCCAAAAAGGGGTTCGCAGAAATGCAAGCCCTTTTGTTTTGCCGTGCCACTGTCGGGCACTCATTTTCCTACAATCTCTGCCCCTTGAAGGATCGAAATTGGGGGAAAGCGGTCTAGTTGCCTTGCCACTTTCATATTGACCACGTACGCAAACTTGGTTGCCCGCACTACTGGGAGATCACCGGGTTTCGCACCATCCCTAAGGATCTTCAAGGCCTGATCGGCTGCAAGTCGGCCGACATCCTCCAGCCGCGCCGCGATGGACAGGAGGGCGTGCTTGTCGCGGACGAGTTCCTCATAGGGGCTCACGACGGCAATACCGTTTTCAACTGCAGAGGCAGTGAACACTTCTCCATTGGCGCGTAGATACGCGCTTGAACCTGCATAAATCCATTTGATCCCATTTTTCTTTAGCTGGCGAATGCGAACTGGAATCAACGCCGGATCCGGTGTGTCCGAATTTCCAGGGTCAATTTCGAGGGCCACAAGTTCCACGCCCAGCCTCGGGGCGACTACGCTCAACTCCTGCATTTTCAGGACCGAGTTCTTCTCATTGGAATTGTAGAGGAGACCGAGCTTCTTGAATTCAGGATCATATTTCCGGATGACTTCGATGTTCGTGGCCTCCGGCACCCTGTTGAATGTTCCTGCCACATTGGACCGGCCACTGCGCTCAAAGCTCTCGGCAATGCGGGCGCCGAAGGGATCGGCTACAACCGTGAAGACAACCGGAATGTCATGGAGATAGCGCGGGTCATCGCGATCATCGAGTGTGCCAATTACTCCAAGCGTAGCGTTGGTCCCATAGACCACCACCAGATCGGCCTTCATGTCACGTGCCATCTTGACGGCCTCCGGCAGCCGCGACTTGTTCTCTTTCAGATCGAGAACCTTGAGTTCCGCATTGAATCCGCTCTCCGCAATCTCGGCTTTGAATCCCTCGCAGATACTGTCGCAACCGTCATAGAACACGCCAAGGATTTGCTTCTTTTCTCCCGAATGCGCCGGGGCGGAGAAAGCACAAATGAGCACCAGAAGAATGACCCTACCGAAAAGCATCTTCATATCCTCTCTCCCTGGATTGGTTCGGGACCAGGATCATGGAACAATGACTAAGGCCGCCTCGGCTATTGTGACGTCGGCGTCCCGCGATCGATACGCGCCGGTCTCGGCCGGGTGAAAATTGCAAAAAGGACGCCACCAGCAATCGACCACAAGGCGACTGTGGCAGTGGCAACAGCATAACCGGCCTCTCCGGCAAGTGCCGCGATCGCGATAAGTCCCACAATGCTTCCCAGTCGTTCCATTGTTCTGAGTGCCGCAAGCACCACGCTTGAGCCCAAACGACTCAAGTCGGTTTCGGCAATCGACATGGCAACCGAGACCTGTGCCCCACGCACCAGTCCATGACCGAAGCCGGCGCCAAGGACGGCGAAGATCATCGAAATTTTGCCAGGCCCCAACGCAACAGGCAGAAGGGAAAGCCCGGCAACCAGGCTTCCGGCCTGCGCAATCAACGTCACCGGCACGCCTCGTTCTGCTACTCGTCCGCCAAATGAGCTAACGACTGCAACCGCAATGAAATAGATCATCAGCGTACGTCCAATATCCGCTGGCGGGGCACCGAGCGCACTGAGACTCAGAGTCACAAGATAGCAAATGAAAGCCTGCAACAAAACGTTGGCTGGTATTGCGACGCCAAAGACGAGACTCGCAAAGTGCATGTCCCGAAGCGCTGCAAAGATCGCAATTTTCGAAGGTTTCAGCGAATCCGCCTGGCGGCTCCCGGCTAGAGGCTTCACGAACCAAAGCGTCAGCATGGCCGATGTAGCGACCAGCGTGGCGCTGAAGAGAAATACGTTTGACGGGCCAAGCCTGTCGGCAAGGACGCCGCCGAGCGCCGTTCCACAGAAAATGCCGCCAAAGAGTGCTGTAGAAAACATGCCAAGGGACCGGTCACGCTCTTCTCTCAGAGTTGTGTCGATAACATAGTCCTGGCAGGCCAGTGTCACCAGGGCATATCCCGCCCCGATGATGGTGCGCGCCGCGACGATCTCTGGAACGGAAGTAGCGAAGTAAAGGAGAAGATGCGCTACAAAGACAGGAATGGCTGAGAGAAACAACAGCATCCGCCTTCCCAACCGCTGTGCCAAAGGGCCAGCGAAAGGCGAGATGAAGACGATTGCGCTCAGATAGCCTGCCAATGGAAGACTGATCAGCACACTGCCATCCACCCATTTCCATGGATTGTCGGCTGCCCGCGTATATAGTGGCAAAAAGGAAAGTGGTAGCTCGTCGGCCGCGGCGAAGAGGAACAGGGCCAGGCGCAAATCGGTGAAATAAGAGAAGCGCAGCGTTGTTAGCCCTCTTTCCGAAAGAAAATAGCGCTCGCGCAAATTCTCCAGCAGAGCGCGCCTTCTGTCTGAGTGCGCCATTGCCGCCTGGAGAGTCGCGAATTGCGCATTGAGCGCCTCGGCGCGTTCGATCAGGTTCCTCGCGGCGCGGTCCACCGAATTCCTGGTGGAAACACTCGCCCTTTTCGAGAAATTCCCGACCGCCTGCATGGCCGCAATCCGCTGCAACCTGTCGAGAGGTGCTGTTAAAGCCCGGCTGGTCATCAAAACCATGATCTCGAATGCCAGTAAAATCGCGGCAAGGACGATGACAGCCATGTCGAGGAATACATCGAGAAACTTCCTGGCGATGAAAGCGGGATCAATATCGATGACGACATAGGCAATCTCCTTGCCGTCGACGACGATCGGATGGCTGCGGACATCCTTGCGCTCACGACGCAGCGCGAGATCGGGGGCGATGCGTTTTCCAGCTTCGAGCACCACGTGTCCCGTGACAACGGCGATATGAGCCACTCCCGGAAGCTGCTGAAGCATGTCGCCAAAATAGCGCTCCGCCCCGACCAGACCTTCGAGAGGCACGCCAGCAGCCACCGCGCGCTGCACATTCTCGCTTACCACGGTGCCAATCAGGTTGCTGCGGGCGGCAAGCTCGGGTTCCATGGAATGGTTGACCGCGCTGAGTATTGTGTTGCCAAGCAACATCGCGGAAGCGAAAATGAACACGGCTGCGAGGAGGGTCAGCCGTGAGGCGATTCTACGTGCCAGCGAACGCGTAGAACTGGACGCAACCACTGATTCCTGCGAACGCGCCTCCTGGCTTTCATCTACATGAAACGGTGAACTGGAGACATTGGGCCCAACGGACGAAAGTGAGGTAAGCGATTCACACGCCAGGTCATATTTGCGCTTTGCTTCAACCAGGTTGCTTCTGAGGTGTTCGATTTCAAGCCCAAACAGGCCGCGCCAAAACGTCAGGCCCGGTACCGCTTGGGTCATCGACGTGTTGTCGGCCACGATCTCGCCCCGTGACAACGACTCGATGTGTAAAACGGCTCGATCTGGCGCCTCGAGAATGAGGCGCAGCAGCAGGAACGCAATGAGCGAGAATGCGGCCCAGATTAGCAGCGCCGTTCTCACGATGTCGCCGATGAAGGAGATGGAGGCCGCTTTAAGGCGCGCTATGGGGTAGGCGACGACCACGGCACCATTCACGCGGTCGTCCGCACCCACAATATTGAAGCCGCTGAGAATTTCGTCCGACGTTTCCGTGCTCCAGCGATTGTTGCGCGACAGCTTCATCACCTGCAAAACATGCGGAGGTAGCGGGCGAAGCGTGCTTCTTGTGCTGAATATCACGTCACCATCCGGGCTCAGTGCATCTACGCGTGCGATCTCGTGATCCATTTCCCGAGCACGTGCAACGATTTCGCTTCCGTTGCGGATCATCGAAAGTGGGATTCCCAGGTCGGTGATAGGCTCAAAGGAAGCGGCGGTTGTCTGGGCGATGACCGAGATGCGCTGGCGCAGAAGATCCGAGAAAATCGCGTTGCGCTGAAGAGAAGAGAGAGAGCCGAGAATTGCGAGCAAAAGCGCAATGGCAGTTGAAAAGGTCAACCACATACGCGGAAGCATTGCGATTGCCCTCGGAAGGAGAAGTCGTCAGGGCCTGTAGGGTGCCCGGTCTTGACGTGGTATCACCTCTAACTGTAATCCGACCATCCGTTTCGGCATACCCGGCCAATGCCAGGGTGGACAAGCATCTGGCAAGGGCATCGAGATTCGCGCGTGGCTGAGTTTGGCGGCATTGACAACCGAGCGCGACGTCGGCGCGGTGAGCGCCGTCCTCCACGCCAGCACAACTAGCCGTCAGCAGGATGCAATATGCGCTGCGGCCTGGCCAAGCCAGCGTGGACCAATGCTACCAGTGTAGTGTGTGGGTCACGATGTGCAAATCCGGCATCGCCCGCTCGCTGATGTCGCCGATGCTAGTTTTACCTGCATGCCCAAGGACGCCTGACCAGCCAGATCGAGTCGAGCGTCGTTGATGGCGGATTCGCCCCTTGATTGGCGGGCTGGTCAGTCCGACGTCGGCAGACGGGTCAACACTATGTCGGCGTCAACAGGCCTTGATCGCTCATTCGCAAACGGCGAGATGGTTTACTTAACTCAAACCACCATACTTGCTCACACCGGTAGCGCACGTCGATGGGGCTGCATTCCGCTCACCTCTCCGGTACATCTCCCGACGGTCGCGCACGACTGACCGGATAGGCCGAACTGCTGTCCCCGAGAAGCTGGCTTGGATGACCGGGCCACTCCGTTACCTGCCGTTGAACCCCTGACTACGCGACCAGCGGCAGTGGGTCGGTAACTGACAGAGGCCTCGCGTCGAAAGCGGCCGCCCACGGTCACAGCTACCCCTTTTCCGGGGCCTGGATCTTGCCGGGATTCGCGCCAGCCGGCCCCAGCGATGCCACGCTCGCAGCCAACCCGCGCGTCACGGCGGCCATGCGCCCATAGTCGAGCGTCGCAGGGACATCGTGAGCGGTATGGTAGTGCGGGTTGCGCAGGTAGGCAGTGTCCGTCACCATGGCGGCCGGATAGCCGTGGCGCCAGAACGAAGAATGATCGCTCAACGCGACCCCTGGCACCCACCACGGCAGCGCCGCTGCTTCGAGCGGAAAATTGGACGACGCCTGGAACGCGTCGACGAACCATCGCAATCGGCGCGCCGAGCGAAGATTGGAAACGAAGCCGATAAAGTTGCCGCATGCCGGATAGAAGTAACGCAGCAAAGGCGGATACCTTTGCGTACCCGGCTCGTCCCGGTAGTAACCGAGCATCTCGAGCGCAAGCATCAGGCGAATGCGATCCCCGCGCAGCCGCGCGGCTCTCGCGTACCTCAGACTGCCCATGTCGCCGCGGAAGAAAAACGGCGCTTCCTCGTTCACGAACGCAACGCAGCGCACGGTGTACCGAGGCGAGAGGGCCTGAAGCATGCCCGCGATCTCGAGGAGCGCGGCGACGCCGCTGGCGTTGTCGTCGGCGCCGGGGCTGTTGCGCACGGTGTCGTAATGCGCGCCCAGCACGATGATTTCGTCAGACTCAACGCAGCCTGCGAGCGCAACTTCGATATTGGCACAGGGGACCCCTCGCACCCGATAGTCCTGACGCGTCACTGCACAGCCACACCTCGTCCACTGCTGCACGATATAGTCGGCCGCCGCGTGCAGGGCATCCGGCCGGAACACGTTGCGTTCGCCGATGTCTTCGGCAAGAACCTTCACATGGCGCTCCAACGCCGCAGCCAGGTCAGGGACGTGCGCAGTCAGCATGCGATTCTCTCCACCCGTTCGAGAACGAATACCGCCATTGAAGCAGGGAACGGCTACCAGCGAGCGTAACGCCAGCCGCGATTCATATTTCGAATGCGCGCCGCTTCGAGTGGCGACGACAATACTGCCCGCATTGCAATCGGCGAGTCGCATGAGCAGGTCCGGGCCGAACGCCACGGCGGCGCCACCGTGGCGTAAGCGCGGACTGGGCACGGCGCTATACTGTGGGCCCGTTCACCGTACCACAAGGCGGCGTGGGGGCTCAGGCGTTGGCGCAAGTGACAGTGGCGCAGGCGAATCTTGAACTGCAGGTTGCCGAGTTGAAGAACGCCGAAGCCAATCTGCGCCGCTCCGCGATACTCGCGCCCAAGGGGGCTATCCCGGCAACGCAATACGATGCCGATCTTGCCCGCTACGACAAAGCCAAGGCGTCGATCAACAACAGCAGGGCCGCCATCTTGTCGGCGCAGGCCAACGCCCGTGCCGCTCAAGTCGCTGTCGTTCAGACCGCGATTCGTGCGCCATTCGATGGCGTGGCGATCGAAAAGCATGCGAACGTGGGCGACAACATCACCCCATTTTCGCAGGCATCCGACAGCAAGGGGGCGGTCGTGACGATCGCCGACATGGAAACGCTCGAAGTCGAAGCGGATGTGGCGGAGTCCAACTTAGCCAGAATCAATGTGGATCAGCCGTGCGAGATCCAGCTCGACGCGCTGCCCTATCTGCGACTGGCGGGCCGGGTCTCGCGCATCGTGCCCACGGTGGACCGCTCAAAAGCGACCGTGCTGGTCAAAGTGCGTTTCGTGGACCGCGATGCGCGTGTGCTTCCCGAAATGAGCGCAAAGATTGCGTTCCTCGCGAGAGCGGTTCCGCCGCAGGAAAAGCAGCCCGTTGTCGCGGTGCAGCCCGCCGCGATCGTCGAGCGCGACGGCAAGAAAGTGGTCTACGTGGTCAACGACGACACGGTGCGGGAGGTCGCGGTCACGACGGGCGCCAGGATCGGCGAGCTCGTCGCGGTCAATGGCGTGAACCCGGGCGACACGCTCGTACTGGCTCCAAACGAGAAGATCAGGACGCCTGGTATGCGGGGGCCGCCACGGCCTCGAATGCACGGCTCGTGACACGCAACGCCATCTCCCTCGTCTTCCCCTTGCCTCTGAGCTATGAGAACCGTATTCGAGGCGTCGACGGGGTGACACTCGTGGCCCGTTCCAACTGGTTCGGGGGTATCTATCGAGAGCCCAGGAACTTCTTCGCGCAGTTCGCAGTATCGAACAACTATCTCGACCTGTACCCGGAGTTGGTCCTGCCGGCGCAGCAGCGCTCCGACTACCTGCGCGACCGCAAGGGATGCCTCGTGGGACGGCAGCTCGCGAGCCAGTTCGGATTCAAGGTAGGCGACGTGATTCCGATCAAAGGCACGATCTACCCCGGCACCTGGGAATTCGTCGTTCGCGGCATTCTGGACGGACGGGACGAAACGACGATCACGCGTCAGTTGCTGTTCCACTGGGAATACCTGAATGAAACCGTGCGCAAGACGACACCCCGGCAGGCGGATCAAGTCGGTGTCTACGTCCTGGGCGTCTCGAACCCCGATGATGCCGCGGCGATCTCGCGCAGCGTGGATAGCGTCTTCAAGAATTCCCTTGCTGAAACCCTTACCGAAACCGAGCAGGCATTTCAGCTTGGCTTTGTGGCCATGTCGAATCAGATCATTGCGGCGATCCGCGTCGTGTCGTATGTGGTGATCGTGATCATCATGGCGGTGATGGCCAATGCAATGGCCATGAGTGCGCGCGAGCGTACGGTCGAGTATGCAACGCTCAAGGCGCTCGGCTTCGGGCCCACGTTTCTGGCGTTGCTGGTTTTCGGGGAGTCGATCGCGATCAGCGCGATCGGCGGCAGCCTCGGCATTCTCGCCACGCCGCCGGCGGCGAGCTTTTTCAAGCAAGCCACGGGCGGCGTGTTCCCGGTTTTCAGCGTATCCGTCGAAACGATCGAGCTGCAGGCAGCCTGCGCGCTCGCCGTCGGATTCGCCGCCGCCATCGTACCGGCGCTGCACGCGGCGCGGGTTCGTATTGTCGAAGGCCTGCGGGCAATCGGTTAGAGGCGCCTGTGACGATTCCGCTCGCTTACATCGCACGCAACCTGTGGACACGCCGGCTGACCACGATGCTCACAGCCGGCGGGCTGGCGCTGGTCGTGTTCGTGTTCGCCACGGTGCTGATGCTCGACGCGGGCCTCAAGAAGACACTCGTGTCCACCGGCGAACACGATAACGTGGTGGTGATCCGCAAGGGTGCGGAAACCGAGGTGCAGAGCGCGATCGACCGCAACCAGGCAAGCATCATGGAAATGCATCCGTCAGTGGCCATGGGCGCCGACGGACGGCCACTGGCGTCGAAAGAAGCCGTGGTGCTCATCTCGCTCGTGAAGAGCGGCTCGAACAAACCGTCGAACGTGGTCATTCGCGGGGTCTCGCCGACAGGACTGGGCTTGCGCCCACAGGTGAAGTTGGTGGCGGGACGCATGTTCAAAGCCGGGTCGTCCGAGATCATGGTCGGCAGCAGCGTTGCGAAGGGCTTCAGCGGGACGCAGATCGGCGAGCATTTGCGTTTTGCCCAGCGCGACTGGATCGTCGTCGGAACCTTTGACGCGGGCGGCAGCGGCTTCGACTCGGAAATCTGGGGCGATGTGGATCAGCTGATGCAGTCGTTTCGCCGCACCAGTTACTCGTCGATGGTGGTGCGCCTCGCGCAGACCCATCTCTTCGACCGTTTCAAGGCGGACATCGATGTCGACCCACGGCTTGCCGACGAGGCTAAACGCGAACAGGCGTTCTATAGCGATCAATCGAAGGCGCTATCGACGTTCATCAACATTCTGGGCTTTACGCTATCGATGATTTTTTCGATCGCTGCGATGATCACGATGTATGCGTCGGTGGCCAACCGGGTTACGGAAATCGGTACCTTGCGCGCACTGGGTTTCAAACGCGTCAACGTGCTTGCCGCGTTTCTCGTCGAGGCCATGCTGCTCGGCCTCGTGGGGGGTGCGGCCGGGCTTGGCTGCGCGGCGTTGATGCAGTTCGCCTCATTTTCCACCACCAACTTCCAGACCTTTGCCGACCTTTCGTTCCGCTTCATTCTCACCCCGGCAATCGTGGTGAAAACGCTTGCGTTCTCGGTAGCAATGGGTCTCATCGGCGGGTTCCTTCCTGCGATGCGTGCAGCTCGCATGAACATCGTCGATGCGCTGCGTGCACGCTGAAGCCAGGCGGCCCCTGCAACCGGGTCATGCCGCCGTCACCATGACCTGGTGCCGCGTGACGAATGGTTTCTCCGCACGCCGCAAGCCCGGTCCAACCAGGCACCTCGACGAGAAGTTCGTCACGCTGCGGTGCACACCTGAACGCGCGCCTCACCGCCATGGCGTTGACGCTTGCGCTAACCTGGAAACGTCGAGCGTTCAATATGGGAGGCCGATAGCGTGGTGATGGCGCCGGGCTGCCGTCAGGATGCACAAAGCTCAAGGAGCGCCTTGCCGTCCGTCACCGGTGCGGCGCACGTGCGGTTTCGGCACACGTAGGCCGTAGGGCGGCCCTTGACCGGGCGGCGCCCCCGGCCAATCGGCAGGTCTTCGGCAAAGGCCAGCACGCGCGCGGAGAGGTATGCGCGGTGAACACTTGTGACCAGTGCGGCGGCGCCCGATTTGTCGCCCGCAAAGATGATCTCGAGCGGGCTGCGTTGCGCGAAGTCCCACGCGGCGAGGAGGTGCGCGAAGCCGGCTGGCGCCTTGGCGGCTGCGGCCTCGTATCTCCGGAATTCGTGCTCGGCGCGGTCACGGTAGAGATCGTGGCCGGTGAGCTCATACAGGCGCGAGAACGCAAACACGCTCGTTGAGATGCCCGACGGCCACGCGTTGTCGTACGGCGCGCGCGGCCTGTGCACCAATGGCTCGCCGTCACACGGGGTGAAATACAGCCCGTCCTCCCAGAACTTGTCGAGGATGAGTGCCGCGAGTTCGATGGCACGCTCGAGGTAGCGCTTATCGAAGCATGACTCGTACAGGTCGAGCAGCGCATTGGACAGGAAGGCGTAGTCCTCGAGAAACCCCGGCACCTTGGCTCTCCCGTCGTTCCAGGCACGGTACACGCCGCCGTCGGGCAGGGTCAACTCGCTCTGGATGAAATGGGCGGCACGCTGTGCTGCGCTGAGATACTCGACGCGGCCCGTCGCCTGGAAAGCGGCACAGAGCCCTTCGATCATCAGACCATTCCAGCCGGTGAGAATGTTGTCGTCCCGCGCCGGGCGCACGCGTCGGCCGCGCGCCGCCAGCAACCGCTCGCGCCAGCCCGCCAGACGCGCTGCTTGCAGCGCATCCAGCTCGACCGCACGGTGGAGCACCGTAGTACCGTGTTCGAAGTTGCCGTGTTCTGTCACACCGTAGGCCTGGCACGTCATTGCACCGTCGGAATCGCCAAGGACTGCCTCGATCCCGGCGGCGGTCCAGACATAGAATTTGCCCTCCTGTCCTTCGCTGTCGGCATCTTCACCGGCATAAAAGCCGCCGCTGGGGTGCGTCATGTCGCGCAGGACGTAGGCGACGGTTTCCTCCACGACGCGGCGCCAAGCCTCTTTGCCGGTCAGCCGGTAGGCGTCCGCGTACAGCTTCACGAGCTGGCCGTTGTCATAGAGCATTTTCTCGAAGTGCGGCACGGCCCAACGCGCGTCGACACTGTAGCGGGCAAATCCACCGCCGAGCTGGTCGTAGATGCCGCCGGCCGCCATGTGGTCGAGCGTGCGTTCCACCGCGTCAAGCAGCGCGGGCTCGCCACTTCGATGATAGACGCGCAGCATGAGGTCATAGCAGCTCGGGTTGGGAAACTTGGGGGCGCCGCCCAGCCCACCATGGACCGGGTCAGTGGTCCGTGCCAAGGCGCGGGCTGCCTCTGCCGGCAGATCCCCGATGCCGGCGGCTGCGCCGTCCAGATTCGCTTGATCGAGCTGTCGGAACCCCTCCTGAAACTGCGCAATGGTGTCGCGCAGCGCCTCTCGCCGATGCCGCCAGGCTTCGCTCAGACTCATCAGCACGCGCACGAGCCCGGGGCGGCCATAGCGGTCGTCCGGCGGGAAGTAGGTGCCGCCGAAAAACGGCTCTCCCTGCGGCGTGAGGAACACGGTCAGCGGCCAGCCGCCCCCTAGTCCCATCATCTGGCTGACTTGCTGGTAGATGTCATCGATGTCGGGACGCTCCTGCCGATCGACCTTGATGCTGATGTAGCGCTCGTTCATCAGGCTGGCGATACGCGGATTCTCGAAGGATTCGTGCGCCATGACGTGGCACCAGTGGCACGCGGCGTAGCCTACGGAGAGCAGGATCGGCTTGTCTTCCTCGCGGGCGCGGCGAAATGCATCTTCGCTCCATGGATACCAGTCCACCGGGTTCTCGGCGTGTTGCCGGAGGTAAGAGGAGGTTTCGGCGGCGAGGCGGTTTGTCATGGCGGTCTCCGTGCGCCGGTCAAAACCAGCGAGATGTTGTGAATGAAAGAGTCATACGTTGAAGGCCTAGCCAGCCACGGCGGCCCCGAGTCATGCGTGTGCATCCGCAAGGGTGCAGACGAAGCGTTGACAGGGGTACGCGCGGGCCGGGTATCGAGCCGCGAAATCCATGCCCCGTACCGGAAGGTACGGGTTGTCCGGGGTGCCGAGGCCGTGGAGACATGCCGAAGGCCACACCGGGGCTGCCGCATTGGCGAGGCAGTACCGGACCCCGCGCGGTCTGAGACCCCGCGCACGCGCGGAAACATTTCGCACGGGAACCGGGAGATCCCGCGCTCTTCTGGGCCGCGCTGGGAAGCGTCAGGCGCAGAGCGCATCGTGAAGCCCGAGGGCGTACGACGATGAGCCACGGGCGCGGGAAGTCGGACTGCTGCGTAGTACCGGAGAAGCTGCCGAACAAGGTCGAGGGTGAAACTCCCGCGACGGCGGAGGCGGTGGAGGGAAGGCGGCAGGCCAAGGGCAATGCAGTCGCGGCGCGCATGTCCCGCAGATCGGGGCGGGCATATGACATGGGAACGGCTGCGGGAAGACCCGTAAAGGTGGATTCGCGGTGTTGCGGCTCACAAGCGCGAAGCGCATGCGAGCCAAGCTTCAGGCGGTGAAGGAGGAATTGCGCCGGCGTATGCACCGGTCCATTGCGGAACAGGGACGTTACCTGCGGGCGGTGGTGAACGGACACACGCGCTACTTCGGAGTGCCCCGTAACGGCACGCGCATTGGCCGGTTCCGCCAGCACGTGGTTGGGTTGTGGTATCGCACCCTGCGTCGCCGCGACCAGACCCGTCGCCTGAACTGGGCGCGAATGACTCGCCTTGCAGCGCACTGGCTCCCCCTCGCTCATATCTGCCACCCGTACCCGAACCAGCGTCTGATCGTCACGACCCAAGGCAGGAGCCGTATGCGGTAATTCCGCACGTACGGATCTGTGGAGGGGGTGATGGGTGACTGTCATTCCTACTCCGACAGCCGGGCTTACGCGCCGGTCGTCGTGACAAATGTCGCGCAGAGCCGTGCGCTGCGCAAGTGCGCGGCTGGCGGGGTGCGGCCGACGCTTCCCTGCGCGCACGGGACCACGGCGCACGCGCATGGCGGCATGCATGAGCGCGCCCTGTAGGCGCGCCCCGGAATGAGTTGTCGGCGTTCAATTATTGAACGCCGAGCTCAACAACGTGCGAAGTTCAGGCGACTACGACTATTATTCGCCGGGCTCTGGATCGTCTTCACCACCACCCTCAACGGGAGGATCAGTTACATCAGTTAATTCAGGCGGGGGAGGTGCAGTTACAACTGCAACGGGTTCCTCACCCGGTTCCGGCATGGGGTCGCCAGATAACGATGGCTCGAGTCCCGGGGTTACGGGGTCGACTATCGGGTCCATCGGGTCGATTATTGGATCGGGCACAGGCGGGTCATCCCCCGGGTTCACCGGGTCGATTGTCGGAACTGGGCCAGCGGACACACCATCTTTGTCATTCGTAGTCATGTCAAACCTCACAAGGTTTACGTTCGATATCCGTAGTCACCCCCGGAGATTCTTTCCAAAGCAATGCGCGTCGCCGACGTCGGTCAGAGCCATCGCCGGCATTCCTGCACAGCGTGAGCGAGCAAGCAGTTTCACACAGTTCGTTCGATGAAAACCGCGAGGCCTTGACCGAACCGATGCCGGTGTGTTGCCTAACGAACGAACGGGATTCGGCCCCTTGAATCGCCCCTTGTGCTGGCGAGCCATGGACGGGTCAAAGGATCCGATCCCGGGCCAAGACAGGCTTTCGAAAATGAAGTCTCACTATAAGACTGTTTGCGCTGTCCCTGACGATACGACACGGAGGCGGATTCCGACCTGTGGGGAAGGTTCCCTGTCGGGCCTCGTTCGCCGTCTGCTTGACCGTTCACCGCGCCCCCGTAGACTGGTCGGCCCACTTTGTGTCGACCACGTCGAGCATTCCGATATCCGGCACGCTACCCAGCAATGACAGCGAATGCTTGGCGAGTTCCCGAGGAACATGACCCGTCAAGTGCGCAAGCCGACCGCCGTTGTCGGGGAAGACGTCAAAAATGCCGAAGTGACCGTCGGCAAGGCGGATGGCAAACCAGGCAACGGTCCTGGGTTCCTGCTCCACGAGTGCTTGCGCGTCGCGAAGGAACTGCGCGACCTGTGACTCATGGCCCGCCTTTGCCTTGAACGTGAGGAGCAGCGCCTTCGTGACCGGCTCGCCCGATGATGTTGCAGGCAACTTGTCGGCCAGGATGTCGAGTTCCTGAATCAGCGGCGCCCCGGCAAACACGCTGCCGCCGGCATCCAGCAGTGCTTGTGTAACTGGGCCCGCCAGATATGCCTCGCGGCCGGCATCGTCTGGGAACACGTCGAAGATGCCGTACTCCGATCGCCCGAATCTGATCGCGAACCACGCGGTCGTTGCGGCTTCCGCCCGACCCATCGCGAGAGCCGACCGCAGGACGTCTTCCGCCATGGCGTCGTCGTTGCCGGCCTTGACTTCCAACCTGACGAGCAGACCTTTAGTGCCCATGAGACACCTCGATAGTGGATATTGTCTCGCCGTTCCAGGCGGGTCCGCTGGAACCGGTTTCCCCTGATGCCTCAGGCATCTGCAGTTACACGAGCTTGCTCGCGACACGTCTGCAACTCAGGAGCCGGGGCCTGCCGACGTCCGGTGTTGGCCGGACCCGGTTCCAGGCTGGCGGCGGTGGTGACTCCAGTTTGCTGCGCCAGCCCGCTGAACTGAAACCGGTGCGCGGCGGCAGTGGGCATGCTGAACGTGTTTCGGCGAGATGACGGAGTGATCCGCCACTTTTGGGGCGCGGAGCTTGGAGCAATGCCAACAGGCGTTGAACGACCGCTGCTACCATAGCTGAAGATCGAAGCCTGCGTGTCGCGCCTGCGGCGATGCGGTCCCATGGGCGTCCGGTCGGTAACATGGCTTTCTACCAACGCCTGTTCGTCGGCAGCAAGCTCTCGGGAGCACACGATGATCGTCGAGCGTATCTGGACTGGCAATGCCTACCGCAACTTCAACTACCTGATTGCGTGTCCGGAAACCGGCGAAGCGCTTGCCATCGACCCGCTGGACCATGAGAAGTGCCTCGCCGCCGCGAAGGCCAAGGGTTGGCAGATCACCCAGATCCTAAACACCCACGAGCACCGAGACCATACTGGCGGCAACGAAGCGATGGTCGCGGCCACGGGCGCCAGGCTGCTCGCTCATTTCAAGGCCGGCGCCCGCATCGCGGGGGTGGACCGCGGTGTCAAGGCTGGAGACGTCATCAAAGTCGGGAAGCGGGTCGAACTCGAATGCATGGACACGCCGGGTCACACCATGTGCCACATCTGCCTGCGATCACATACCGACCAGCCGGCGCTGTTTTCCGGCGACACCCTTTTTAATGCTGGCGCCGGCAATTGTCACAACGGAGGCGATCCGAGCGAGCTGTATGCCACGTTTGTGGGCCAGCTCGCCAAACTGCCGGATGACACGAAGATCTACCCCGGGCATGACTAC
>NZ_JAWRXB010000259.1:0-306 GCF_046535245.1 Paraburkholderia sp. SIMBA_030 | reverse complement strand
GGTCGTCGATATCGACCATCCGGATATCGAGGAATACATCAACTGGAAGGTCAAGGAAGAGCAGAAGGTTGCGGCTCTCGTCACCGGTTCCAAGGTCGTCGCCAAGCATCTGAAGGCGATCATGAAGGCCTGCGTCAATTGCGACGGCGGCGATGACGGCGATTGCTTCGACGCCAACAAGAACCCTGCCCTGAAGCGCGAAATCCGCGCTGCCAAGAAGGACCAGGTTCCGGAAAACTATATCGGCCGCGTCATCCAGTTCGCCCGCCAGGGCTACAAGGACCTTGAGTTCAAGACCTATGATAC
>NZ_JAWRXB010000258.1:0-308 GCF_046535245.1 Paraburkholderia sp. SIMBA_030 | reverse complement strand
CCGTGGCCGCGAACTCCTTGGGTCGCAGTCGCAGCAGTGTGCTGGCCATGGCCATTCCTTGGGAGTAGCCCAACAGGCACACGCTGCTGTGCTCCCCTTTGACGGAGTTGATCCAGTCGAAAACCCTGTTGGTGGACGTGATGACGTCCGCGAAATCGTTGGTCAGGAAGTAATCCAGGAGGAACCAACCGTGGCCGTCCCCGATAATTTTCGGGCCCCGTAACGCCGCGCAGGTGAACTCACCCGGCAGGTGCGGGAAAAGGTTCGCCATCCGCTGCTCGCTGGTGCCGTAACCGTGCAACATCACC
>NZ_JAWRXB010000257.1:0-308 GCF_046535245.1 Paraburkholderia sp. SIMBA_030 | reverse complement strand
CAAAAGATATTGCAACAAGACCCAACCAAATCACTTTATATCAATGGTGAATGGCAGGCAGGCGTAAATACCGTTGCCAATATCAACCCATCTGATATCACTGACACTATCGGTGAGTTCGCCCAAGCGAGTAGCGATCAAGTCAAAGACGCTATTGCTGCTGCCCGTCACGCTCAGCCAAAGTGGGAAGCGACTTCTTTAGAAAAGAAGCAGTCTATCCTACAAGCGATTGGCGATGAAATGATTGCTCGCTGTGATGAGTTAGGTACGCTGTTGTCTCTTGAAGAAGGCAAGCCGTTCGCGGAAGG
>NZ_JAWRXB010000256.1:0-308 GCF_046535245.1 Paraburkholderia sp. SIMBA_030 | reverse complement strand
CTACGTGGTAGACCGCGATCACTCATCAGCCAAATCAAGTTATGCATGGTTTCAGGACTCAATGATACAAAATCCCAAAAGGTATCATGAGCAGACGCCGCTTGCGGGAAACCACGATCTGGTTCTGGTTTTACCGCATGAATCAAATCTGGAAACTTCATCGCATCTTGGATAAAAAAGATTGGCATGTTGTTACCAACGATATCCCAGTTACCTTCTTCTGTATACATTTTCACAGCAAAACCGCGTACATCACGTGGCGTATCTTTTGAGCCTTTATTACCCGCTACCGTTGAGAAACGCGTAAA
>NZ_JAWRXB010000042.1:0-17798 GCF_046535245.1 Paraburkholderia sp. SIMBA_030 | reverse complement strand
ACGTCACATCAAAGGGAGGACCCTCACCCGGGCACAATTCAACTACGTAACCGTCCACTGAAGCGGGTCACCCCCAATAAACCATGGTCGACGTGATCACTTTTCCCGTCACAGGAGTGTCGTCCGGATTCGCGTCCATTCAATCGACTGCAGGCGAATCGCACCGAGGTAACTTCTCATCGGCAATAGCTAGCTGGAAACCCTCGTCGAGCCAGCCTGTAATGCCGCCGATCATTACCTTGACAGGGCGACCGAGCTGGGCGAGCCTGATTGCGGCGCGCGTTGCTCCGTTGCAGTGAGTTTCGAATGACAACGACGCGCTGAAGTGGGCAAGCGCCGCGGCGCTGTCGGCAGATGGTACGGATGAGACAGGGGACATGTTAGGCTCCTTGTGCGTGGATCGTTGCAACGCATTTTCCCGTTCTCATGCACAGTCAGCCAGCGGCGCAACCGACAGATTCCGGTAACATCACGCCACGGCGCTAACCGCGTTCAAACTTGTGACCGCGCTCGCCCGCAACAGTCGGCATCACGTGTCTGCAAGTGGAAGTTGACCACGTTTACACATTTCCTGGATGGCCAAGCCAGTCCGGCATCTGGCGGTTTTTCTAGCAATACGATCAGAAGCCTTTCTTTCGGATCTGTGCTCGAACGTCTCTAGATCGGCCTTATGTGAAGCTTTCCATAATCAACGACTTGGCATAATCGGCCGTTGCCGTCATTCGAGTATCGGCGTTGGTCAGGCGGCTACGGATCGCTTTCCTGTCATTCACATGTCGGCGGATGCGAATGACCGGTCTCACCGCAAGCGGATGCGTGCTTGCGACCCACAGCGGTCAGCCAAGTTTCCTCACAGCGGTCGGTGGCACGCGTCGCCGAACCAACTTCGAAAATGACCCGCATTCTAGCCGAGCACGTCCTCTTAGGTTGGGAATTGTTCGGCAGAACGCCAAGTCAGCTCCAGCGAAATTGGTCATGACGCGACAGTCCGGAGGCGCTCTGACGAGAATGCTGAACGACCGCGATATATCCGCATCAATGCGGAAAGGCACGTCCATTAGCTTCGATGCTCCCGGCATATTCCGTGCGAGCGAAGTCCCACAGCATTTCTTAGGTAGGAAGGTTGCGGGCCTAATTGGGATTTGCATGGCGACGAAAAACCGCGCTGCTGTCACATAACGCGCCGGGCGGTTGCACATAAGTCTTGAAGTTCTCTCGAATTGAACCTATATCATTATGAGGCTGTGACCAAACTCGGGAAAAGGGTGTAAACCGTGAAAAGTCTGAGCTTAGGCTTTCGATCGCGAGCGCTGTTTTCCTTATGCTCATAGCGAAGCCTTACGGACAGACCAAGTGCGGACAAGCGGTCGTTCAGTTGCAGCGGTATGTAGTTACTGTGAACCAAGCGGCAAATGCCGCGCGAATTTCGTAGCGATGTGTCTCTTTTAATAAAGAGAGCGACGCCTAATGCCTAAGCGCGAAGCGTCATATCAAGTTGGCGCATCGCTTCTTAATAACATTCAACCTTGATAAAGGTACCGTAATGAATAATCGTCTTGATTTTCAGATGCCGTCTGTAAAAAGGAAATTAAACGCAAAGCACATAGGCGAAAAAGCTCTGTCCGTTCTTGTGTTCGCCTGCGCACTAGGGATAACAAGCCCGGCATCTGCGGCACCCATAGTCCTTCCTGCCGGCACAGGCTGTGCTTTCTCACTGCAAATTGACTCAGAAGGATCGCAGCCGGTTCTCCGAGAGTTCCGTGATAAAAATGGAAATGTTGTTCGCTTGACCGCTGGCAAAGGAATAAGCAATACGTTCACTAATGTAGACAACGGCCATAGCCTAACCACGAGCGGCGGATCAGTATCGCGAACCACGACCTTACCTGACGGCAGCTTAATGACGGTCGCTACGGGGTTTAATGCTCTCATTCTGTTCCCAACCGATATTCCGGCTGGACCATCGACGACGCTTTATATAGGCAGGCTTGTTTACACGGTAGGTACGGACGGTGTTTTCACTGTCATAGGATCTAGTGGGAAACAGACCGACATCTGCGCTACGCTAGCGTCGAAGATGTAGTCGCAGGACGTTTTGAAGCGGTTTATACAAATATTTTCTCTAGCTTATTCAGCGATCTCAGACACTACCGTGAAGTCATCGAACCTGACTTCAATACGTAGCGAAAAAGTCGACTTTGATTTCCGTGGGGGAATGCTAAGCTAGCGCTCCAAATGTTGGAGCCGCTATTATTCGTCGCCAAGTGTTGCACCAAACCGAAATGCTAGGGGGTGCCCTTTTCCTTATGTCTGCTCCTGGCCTTCGAGACTCCAAACAGGCATTGTCAACGATCGCCGCGTGACGTTGACCGACCGCTAATGGCCGCACGCTGCCTGTCGCGGCCGACGAGAGGCGTCCCCGCTTCTGCCGATTGTGCGAGATCTACGACTGGTCGTTTCTCAGCGCGATGGACAGTGCTGCAAATCGGCTGCTTTGCGCTGCATAAAAGCGGCTTGAACGCCAGCATCTGCCAAGCCCAACGCGGGCATACGGGTGACAGCCCTTGGGGTTTCAGGCGACCGGCTTGCGCCACACGCTGGCTAGCCACTGCTGCCGCTCACGCGGCAACCCGGCGGGCCGGTAATAGTGCTCAATTTCGACAAATCCCGCGCCCGCCATATATCTACGCCATGCTTCGAGATCATGGAAGACGCCGTAGCGGCCGTGGCTCCAGCCTTCCTGATTCGTGCCGCGCGGGTTGGAGCTGAACAGCACGCCGCCGAGCTTCAGTGTCGCGTGCAATTGCCGCAACACGCGCGGCAACGCCTGACTCGGGACATGGAACAGCGCGGCGTTGGCGAAAATGCCGTCAAAGTGCGCAGCCGGCAAATCGAGATGCAGGAAATCCTGCTGCCAGACGTCGCAGCCAGTGGCGTCACGCGCCATTGCAACGAAGCGCTCGGCGCCATCGAGGCCGACCGCGCAATGGCCGAGTGTAGTGAAGGCCTTGAGATCTCGCCCCGGTCCGCAGCCGAAATCCAGGATCGTAAGAGGGGGCGCGAGTTCGATATGGTGCAGCAGCGCCGCGATGTTCTGCGTGACGTCGTGGTCGTACGTGCCGTCGCGGAAATCTTCCGCGTGCGCGTCGTAGTGCTGCAACGTGACGGCACTGATTTTATCGAGGTCGCGGGGGTCGAGTTCCATGCAGGAAGTATATCTCGGGGCATTTCGCACGACTACGCCGTACCTCCGGTGTCATCGGCCGTGGTCGGTTGCGTGCCGAACAGGATGAACAACGCGATTCCGTGTGCGCAACTGATTCCTCTCGGGTTTCTGAAAAACGCGCGCAGTATCAGGCGAACGGCTGGAGATGGGCCGTACCTTGCCCATCGTCGTGCGATCGACCCGTGCGTGCCACCGAGCGGCACCACGCGACCCGCAACTGCCTGTCGAATCACCGTGACGAATGTCCGTAAGAGGGCTTCAAATTGGACACTCGATCGACGGCAAGTATTCCCCGTTGTCTGGACCCGGCAATCCGACGCGCCTTAGTCGCTCAAAGCGGGCAAGCGGCACGACGGAGCAGGCGCGACCAAATTTGCGACCCGAACCTGCAGCGAGCAGTGGATGGGGCGCTCTCTGTCGGGCGGCTCGCCATTCAGGCGCCCCGCAATGCGTCGATCTCTGCGCGAAGCGCTGCAACTACGCCAGTCCAATCGCCTCGCGTCGTTTGTCGAAACAACCGCGCCCTTGCGTACCACGGACTATCGCTTCGGTCGAGTTGCCATCTCCAGTCCGGCATGAACGGCAAAGCAATCCATACGGGTTTCCCAAGCGCCCCCGCCAAATGCGCCACAGCTGTGTCGACGCTGACGACGAGGTCGAGGCGAGCGATCAGCGCAGCAGTCTCAGCGAACGTGGTGAGCCGCCCGGAAACATCGCGCAGCACCCCGCGCTGCTCAAGTTGCGCGAGGCACGCGCGATCACTGTCGCGTACATCCGGTTGCAACGCGAAGAAATCCGCGTCGGCATCGAACACCGGCTTCAGTTGCTCAAGCGAAATGGACCGATTGTGATCATTCAGATGCGTACGGCTTCCCGACCACACGATCCCAATGCTCGGCCGTCGAATGGAGCCTGTAAAAAAATCGTCCCATTGAGGGACAAGCGCGCCGTCTGCCTGCACATATGCACCGGATAGCGCGAGATCGGGTGCACGAACCTTGAGCGCAAACGGCAGACTCAGGGTTGGAATGTGATAGTCGAAATGTGGCACTTGCCCTGTCTCACCGATGACTTCGGCCGCACCCCGATAATTTTGGAGGAGCGGCAACAGGGCATCCTGAACACGCAACACGACGTGAGCGCCAGCTGCACTGAGCCGATCCACAAAACGCACGAATTGCAGCGTGTCGCCGAACCCCTGCTCATGATGAACGAGCACTGTCCTGCCGTCTATCGGTTGGGTGCCAGTCCATAGGGTGTTCTGCGAAAAACCGTGGCTGCAGGTGCCATCGCGCCAACGCCATTCGTATTCGCGCCAGCCGTGTTCGAATTCGCCGAGCAGCAAATTCGTCTGAGCTCGATTGGTGCGTGCGCCGGCGTCGTTCGGATCGATCGAAAGCGCCTTCTTGAATTGAAGCAATGCCTCATCAAAGCGCCGGAGATCTCGCAACGCGACCCCGAGATTAACGTATGCGCGTACGAAACGCGGCTTGAGCGTGATCGCCTGCCGGTAGGCATCCAGTTCGTCCTCATAGCGTGCCATCGTACCGAGCAGCGTTCCACGGTTGTAATGCGCTTCGGCTGATTGTGGCTGGATCTTGCACAGATGCACCAACAGCTCAAGTGCCCGCTGCGATTCGCCAAGCTGTATCAGCGACATTGCGGCACCGTACAACGAGGCGGCATGGTTCGGAAACTGGGTCAGGCAGCGCTCGAACAGCGCTATCGCAGCATCGTGACGCTGCGCCAACTGACACACCTGCGCGGCGAAGTTCAGTTGATCCATAGACATTGACATGTGCGCCGATGCCTGCATCAGGTACTCCGCTGCGCATGCATGATCGCCCTGGTTGGCGGCGATATAACCGAGACCTGCAAGAGCTTCGCCGTGGTCGGGGACGCTCGCCAGAATGCCGAGCAGCAGACCTGCGGCATCGTCGAGCCGACCAGCCATGAGGTTCTCCTGCGCGGCGGCGAGAGCGTGTTCAATATCGTGATTCATGGCGCTGGAGGCTGGAGCAAAGTGCGATCTGTCGCGGGATTCAAAACGACTCATTGTACGGGACCGCGTATAGCGAGTCTCCAGAGCGAAGCGATGGCAGCGTCGGTTACCTGCATATGCAAACACCAAAGTGTTCCCGCCAGCGTCGAGCTGTTTAATCAGCGGTTTCGATTGCTACGCAAGATAGGTAAGCCTCAGCGGCCGTCTTAAGCTGAATCGGAAACGGACGGTCGTAGATTAAGTTTCGGTGGCTGGTTCTGGCCGAACCGAGTCAAACGCCCGCCCCCCTACATGAATGCCTCAGACCGACCCTCAGCTGCCGCTCGAGCTTCAACGAGTGAACGGCGGTGGTCGTGTAAAAGGCGCCTATTTCCGGGCCGAACATTGATTCGCTCCGCCATTAGCGATACCTTTACATCTAGCCGGATCGTCGAATTCTGGTCAACGGGAGAACTGTTCGTGAAGAGAGCGTGGGCTTTCTCCTGCATCGTCGCCTTGAGTGCGATCCTTGGCGGATGTGGCAAGGAAGGATCGCGAAACGTCACTGAGGCATCGGGCGCATCCGCGAGCCAGGCGCCGGTTCAGCCGGCGCAAGGCGCGAGCGATACACCCATCGCATCAGGCGCGCGAGAGACGGGCGTGCTGGGCGCCGTCACGAAGACACAGTTGCCGGGGGAAGCAGCCGAAACACTGCGGCTGATCAAAGCGGGGGGCCCGTTCCCTTTTGGGGAGGACGGCGTATTGTTCCGTAACAGTGCGCTTTTGCTGCCGAAGCATCCGCGCGGCTACTACCACACATACACGGTTCGCACGCCTGGCATGACGGATCGCGGGCAGCGCCGGAACGTATGTGGTGGACCGCGCAAGCAGACCGGCGACTGCGATTACACCGACGATTACTACGCCAGTTTTAAGCGCATTGCAGAATAAAGACGGACCCTGATCCTCGTTCACCTATATACAAGCTCGTTACTGCTGACGACAGCGGACCGTTGACGACCCCCTGTCGTCACTAGGGTCGCGATGCCGGCGGTGGCCGTTCTCAGAGTTCAGCTGCCATTCGCGCCGTTGCGCAAATGGCCGCACCGATGAATGACTCTTTAGCGCTAAAGTATCGGGGAATCGCGTCATTGCGCGCGACGGCGAGGCAGGCCCGATGCAGTCGGTTTTCGTCGATCATGTTGGTCATACTCCTGGCAATTTATTCGGGACGTGCTCCAGCATCGCGATCAGGTCTTCTTTCTCGAGAACGAGCTCACAGAGCTTGCGGGGCTGGTCGTCGTCGCCAAGCGTCATGACGTCAATGGTCATCAAGGTGCCAGTGGTGAACGTCGTTGCGTACTCTGGAAACTGCAGCCAGCGCGGGGAGACTTCACAGCGGATTTACCGCTCATTCAGATCAAGGCGCTTGCGATTAGCCTCGCTGTAAGGAAAACGCTTGATGTTGGTCATTGTCCGCACCTTTGTCGATACTGCATAGGTCAGGAATGGGTGCCCCGCGGCGGAAGTGCCGCGCTACGCTTTGGAAGATCCGGCAACTCGAATTATCTCGCACGAGCGCAAGAAATGGCTCAAAAGTACGTGTCTGCTATGGAGAAACCAAAATGATGAAGGCAAACGCTGTCAGTGATCAGCATTACGTGCATTCGGAACTGCGCGAACGGATCGTCGAGCACATGTTTGTCGGCGAAGCCCTTCGTACGCTTTGGCGGCGCAATATCACCGACGTCGCGCTATTGCGCTCCCAGTTTGATGCCGGCGGCTACGACCTGGTTATGAGTCACGGCGCCATCGTGCGGCACATTCAACTCAAAGTCTCGGTGGAAGGTGGAAAGAGAGCCAGTGTTACCGCAAGCCTAAAGCTCATGGAAAAGCCGAGTGGTTGTATCCTTTGGATTGTCGTTCCCGAAGATTTGGAGTTTCGCTCCTTCCTTTGGTACGGGAATGAGCCGGCAGAACCATCGGCGGTAAAGCCCCCTTCTCTTCTACGTTAGCCCGCGTGGGGAAGCGGCGCCCGCCGCGCTGGAAACATGAGTGGCTCGAACCGACAGCCGAATTCTGCAGCGTGCTGTCCGGCTTCTTCCAGTCGCCCAAGCTGTTCGAGAATCACCGCGTGATTGAAGACCGCCTCGTCATTCTTTGCATTTATTTCGACGCAACGCAGGTAGCTCGATGCAGCCTCCGCCAGCCGCTCGGCCTGTTCGAGTAGCACCGTATAGTTGAAGTGGAGCAGCTCGGCGTCCGCGAAGTGTTGCTGTGTTGCAGCGCGTCCTCAAAGATTTTAAGTGCGTGCGAGCAGCGGCTCTCATCGCCTGCGAGCAATGCGCCCAGGTTGTTGTATGCATGAAAGTGCGGCTCTGGTGACAGATCGCTGCCATGCGGTATGCCTGCTCGGCGCCGACGACATCCGTCTCCTGCAACTGCTCGGCGAGCGCATACCGGTCCTCGGCCTGCCTCTCCCGGGCTTTCCGGTTGGCCGGCACGCTGTCCATAAAGGTGACGTCGCCCTTGCGGTCTGCAACTTCGAAGTCGAGTAGCAGTTGCCCGGACGCGGCATCCCACTATGCGGCCCCGGTCGTGACCGCAACGGCGTCGCCCACGGCGGTGATGCGGATGCCTGACAGAGGGGCTTTGCCCGGCACTTCGTCCTTGATACGGGCGAGTTGCGTCGACATGGTCGAACCCATAGGTGCCCGGATCGTTAAAGAAGTCGCGGTGCATTCCCATCATGGGCAGCGCAAGCATGGCCATCGACGCATGCGGACGACACCGCGGAGTGATGCAGTCCTCGAAGCGAAAGTGTGGCTCGACTGCCAGGCCCGAACGGGCCGCGCGCGTCGGCAGCATCATGCGCGACGCCGGCGCGCACCTTTGGTGCCTCGGCACAACGAAAGACGGATCGCCGTGCCACCCGCTATACGTCCTGCGCTGACCAGCCGCTGATCGAATGGAGCGCCGCAGCTATCGCGGCCTCCGCAGAGAATGGAGATAAGGCATGAACGGCGACAAGCACTCGCTCTGCGGGGCTATCGGGGTCGCCCGATCACTGACGCAAGTATCGCCTTCCTCCAGTCATGGTCGGGAGGCTTGCGCTCAGCGACTTGCGGGACAGGAACGCTCGACTCGCATGTCCACCAAAGGCCGGCCGGTAATCCATGGGATGTGTTTTGCTTCATCCAGCAACCGCATGAAGTACATCGGTAAAGCATGTAGCGTGTTATCGGCGCTTTTGGCGTACCAAAAACACCCGACCCAAAGCAGTGGAGTTTTTCGTGTGGAGGGACTGTTGACGCTCTTCCGATCAACGTCTTGCAAGCAAGGCACCGTTCCATTTCGGCCTCCCTCTCGGATACAAGCAAGTTATGCAATAAGCATAGATCATACAGATAGGGTCGAAGCAGAACCGATCCAAAACGTCAGTGATTTGATTGGGCGGGACCAGCAGCCCAACAATTCCCGACGGGCCGCAGCGAGACGCTGACCGCCACGTCGCACTCGCTTCCGAAATAGGAATCTCGAATGGAAACGGTCTTCGTGCGTTGCTTCCTCTGCGCGGCTTCCCGTTCGCGACGGTACGACGGCAATCGTTGTCTTCTCAGGAGTGCGCCAGAATACTGTGCATCCATACAGTACGAGGCGTGTCGTGGGTTCCCCTGCTCCGGAGAACATCCATCCATCGCTCTGGACCTATACCCCTTCCACGCGCAGAAGCCTTTGTGCGGCAAGCCTTTCATGTAGGTTTGTGTTTCGATGTATCACTACATCGAAATACATCGTTCTTGGTGCGCCGGTGAGCTTCGCTACTGGACCGTGTTCTTGGCGGGGTAGCTAGGCCTCGAAGAGTAACCATATCGGCTGAGTACGGCCAGGAACGGACATTCAACAGCCGCCCCTAGATTGGCGACAATCGTTGCAATCGAAGCAGCAGGTCGATCTCTCAGGTGTTAAACGGATCACCTACGCACGCACGAAACGCTGCTGGCCGAACTGCGTCGCCGTTGCGAATCGCCTTCTCACGTGCGCTCGTCGACAGTTCATTAATTCGCCGCTCGCTGGCGAAAACCGGCCCGAATCCCATGGACCGGCTTGTGCCTGGTCATCATGCAATAGCGCGGGGACGAGAACCGCAGTCCGGCCTTGGCCTTGCTAAGGAAGTACTTTGGAGGAGGCACAGGACACGGACGCACTAGAACTCCTACGCCCGCATGCGCGGGCCTGACCTCAGTCCCCGCTATGGCGCGGGCTCTTATCCAGACGCCTTGCTTTTACGATAGCGTGTTCTATCCTGCCAAGTAACAGACACGATGTCAGGTGTGGTGCTCCAGAGTTCGATTCTTATCAAGGCGCTAAAGAGCGATTGAAGCAGCCGCGTTGGCGTGTCAGCGAACTCTATATCGCGCTGCTATAGGCTGTGGTAATTAATTGCCAAATTCTCCAAATACGGAAAAGGCAAATTAGCCTTGGGAGAAAACATGCGAGCGCGGCAATTTCGGAGAATATCCTATTGGCTTCTCCTCTCTTTCGTGTTCATGTCCGGCGGGCAGGCCGATGACGCTGACCGAACTGGTCCTGCTCGACAGCGGCTGCGATTTACGGTGACGTCCGCCAAACCTGTGTATGACACCTCCGAACGAATCATCCTGAAGCTTACTATTACAAGTAGCGAAGCGGAGGAACAAACAACCGTATTTCCTTTCGGCATTTTCCGCGATGAAAAAAAGGAAAGGCATCCGGAAAAGACCAGAGAGGGAGACCAAGTTACTGTTGCGACCGTTAATGGAGGAACAGTTAGCGTCGTCTCTGCCACGCGGGGTAGTGAGCCCCTCCGTCCGACTGTATCGCCGGTCCGCTACGTGGATGATCCCGTGAGCATCCAGATTCGCTCGCTAAAAACGATTCAGAGCGGAGATCGTGTGACGATACCGTTCACTGTTGCGCATCTACCGCGGCAGGGATCTTTGCTCGTCACGAAGCAACTGCACCCCGGGACTGGAAACCTGGCGCTTATGTATCCACTGAAAATCCCGGGTCTTTACACGTTTCGGTTCGCCTACCATTACAGTGGCCCTAACGATGGTCATCCCAATGTTTTTCGCGGTGAGCTTTTATCTAACCCAGTTAGCTTTCGTCTGCACACGGCAAAACCAGAGCACGGGGACGGCCTGGTCTGTGACCCGCTAGATCCAGAGTTCGCCGATACAAATTGCCAGCCCGCCCTGGAGCAAGTCAGAACTAACGGAACACCGGCCACTCAGGGGCTAATCGAGAGCCTTGAGTCAGATACTCAGCACGATTTCGTTATTATGCGCGCTGAAAGTTCAAGCACCTATCCCACTGATCCGTCAGGCGGCGCCACGAACGGAAACGGGAGCGGCGCGATCATCGAGTGGAATCCAACCGAGGGCGGGACTTACCTCGATGGCACGCCTCGGGACGCGACCTCAGAGCTGCCTCATGAGTTCTATCATGCCTTTATTATGCAGTCTGGCGAGCTTGGTGATACCAAGGCGGCCGACAACCCGTCCATCTTCCAGGACGAAGTCGAAGCGACCGAAATTCAGAACGATTACCTGCGGGAAAACGGCTTGCCTACAATTGGAAAGTACTGTAACACCCTGGAAAACGGCACCCAGGCTTGCGCGGATGTTCCTGCATCCGGCGTACCTGCATCTGGTGTTCCCGGCGTCCCTGCATCCGGCGTGGTGCCTTAGCCACGGAGGTGGTGGCAGCACCGTTTGATTGGTTGCGCGGCATAGGCAATCGGCAGCGCCTGCACGAGCGCGGCATCACGCGGCCGGTAAAACACGTTGGGTTATAGAACGTTCCTTTGCTTGGCTACATTCGTTCAGACGACTCACGGTTCGCTATGAACGGTACGCACACGTGCTTGAAGCTTTCCTCTCGCTCGCGTGCTCATTGATTTGTTGGAATCAACCCAAACGTTCATCCGATTAATTTCGCAACAGCTTCGAAATAATCTAACGCGATGATCGCCCGGGCCGCATCAAGTTCACGACCAATCAACAGCGCGGGGTACTGCTATAGGTAACGACCCGTGGAAACCAACCTCTGCAATGGTCAAGCACGAGTTGCTTCGCCACCTCTTTCCTCTGTCCCGGTCACTGTCTCACGCGCCGCAACACAGCGATCCGCTGAATGCTTTGCGTCCTCGAGACTCATGCATGAATACTGTCGAATCAACCGCGTCGCCTGATGAAAGACCGCTTACGGTGGATCCGAAGGACCGCTGCGGGTCGAGTCCGGCCGGACCAGCTGCGGTAACATTCGTCGGTATGAAGATCAACAACTACGAAGACCAAGGCCAGCGCGACACGCACACATTTGCATGCGCCGCCGCGCTAACGGCGGCACTGATGCCGGCGCCCGCCATGGCCCAAACACCTTCGCCGCTAGCTGAATGGCAATACTCGGAAGGCATCCTCCTCGAGCAGATGTTCGAACCGGAACTGCCGAAGTGGCGCATTCGCGTCGGCCCTGCGGTCAGTTTTCAGCCGCTCTATGACGGCGCCGACAGCTATCGCCTGTATGCCGGTCCAAGCATCGACATTCGCTATCGCGACCGATTCTTTCTGTCCACGGGCGAAGGCCTCGGATGGAACGTGTTGACGGGGCCGAACTGGCGCATGGGGGTCGCAATCGCCTACGATCTCGGCTGGAGCCAGGCCAACGATATCGATCACCTGAACGGCCTCGGCGATATCAGCCCGGCGCCCGCATTGCGCTTGCTGGGCGAATACGTGGTGTCAAATTCGTTTCCGCTAGTGCTGCGCGCCGATGTCCGCCACATCTTTGGCGGCGCCGGCGGCTGGGTCGGCGACCTCGGCGCATACATGCCGATGCCCGGCAGCTCGGAAAAGTTCGTGTGGTTAGTGGGACCCAGCGTCACCTTTGCCGATGCGCACTACATGAACAGCTGGTTCGGTGTGAACGCGGGGCAGGCGGCGCACTCGCGCTACGCCCAGTACCATGCGTCGGCCGGCGTCAAGTCCGTGGGCTTCGGGGTCAGTGCCACATGGATCTTCCACAAACATTGGATGCTCAGTGCCGACGCAGCATTCCAGCAACTCGTCGGCTCAGCCGCGCGCAGCCCAGTGACGCAGCGGGCGGGCTCGGGCGTGCTCGCTCTTTCGGTGAACTACGACTTCTGAGCCGGCTTATCGACACAACCAGGGCTCGGACGGAACCGCGAGCTCGCTAAATGTGGACCCAAATTGCTCTGAGTTTGCAGCCTGTTAGCAGCGGCGTGAATTTCGTCTAAAACGGACGGTTTGAAACTCACCAAGGTGAAGGCGATCACAGGGTCGCGGGATCGGTGCCCTCCTGATCTTTCATGCAGTAGCTTTTGCCTTCGATGACGACGGTCTCGGCATGATGCAGGAGGCGGTCGAGCAGCGCGGAGGTCAGCCCCCGTCAGTGTGCTGTCGTGATTGAAGATCTCGGCCCAGTGCTTAAACGCGCGATTTGTATAAGTTATTTGGAATTGGATTCGTGCTACGGTAGGCCAACGTTTTTTGTTCGTGTGGCACGCTGGGGGGCCTGAAACGAGATCACGCAGGGTTATCCACGGGGCCGCCGCCCGCTTCTCTATAGCGAGAGGCGAGCGGCCCGGTGGATAACCCGTGCCGAAGGCGATGCCGCTTTTACCTGCTCGTGCTGAATCGTCGTGGTGACGGGGCGGCATCCCTCGCGAGAGGAGCAAATCATGGCTGCCAGCAGCGCTGTCGTCGAACCGGTCTGGGAACGGTATCCGCTAATCGCCTCGAACTCTTACGCTCGACGATGGATACAGAGTTGCGTGATGCTTGGTCTGGCAGGGAATACGATCGCGGCCTACATGTACGCGATAGAGGGCTTCCTCCGCTTTGCTCAGGGCCACGCCGTCGATCTACGCAGCATATCGCGCGAAACCATCGCGCAGTATGTCGGCGAACTGCGGACCCAGCCAAGGCGAGCGAATGCGAATGTGGTACGCATCGACTCAGGCGGCTTCCTGTCGAACGCAACGTTGCAGCAGCGTCTTACCGCGGTCCGGCTGCTGTTCGAGTTTCTGGTTGACGAGGGGCTCATCAGGACCAACCCGGTAAGCCGCGGCCGCTATACGGCATCCTGCCACTTCGGCGCACGCGGCGAACGAAGCCTCGTCCAGAAGTTTCACAAGCTGCCATGGATTCCAACGGAGGCGCAGTGGACGGCTCTGCTGGCTGTGGTCCGCGACGAACCTAAACGTAACCGGTGCATGCTGGCGTTTGCCTATGATGCGGCGCTTCGTCGGGAGGAACTGTGCCAGCTTCGTGGCAGCGATCTCGATCCCGCCCACCGGCTGCTGCGTATCCGAGCGGAGACGACCAAGGGTCACCGGGAGCGTGTCGTGCCGTATTCCCAAACTTCCGGCGAACTGCTGCGCGACTACCTTCGGCACCGGCATGTCCTTGCCGGCGATCGGCACGCGCTGTTCCTGTCCGAATCGCCCCGCAACCATGGCGCGCCCATCACGCTATGGACGTGGTCCAAGGTAGTCCGATCCATTGCGCTTCGTGCCGATGTTCCGGCGTTCTCGACCCATACGCTGCGCCATCTCTGTCTGACCGATCTCGCCCGCTCGGGCTGGCAACTGCATGAGATTGCCCGGTTTGCCGGTCACCAGAATCTGGAGACGACCAGGCAATACGTGCATTTGTCGGGACATGATCTGGCCGACCGGTTCGCGAAGACCATGCGTCAGATCCACGCGTGGCGTGTCGACGCCCTGGCTTGCGTCGCCGATGCGGAGTAACGATGATGAACTCATCCCGGGCTGCACGCGCCCCGAAGCCTGACGCCCGTCTGTGGACGTGGCCGATCCAGATCACGGACTATGATCGCAGAAACCAACTGACGGCTGCCGAGCAGAAGGTGTTGAGGTTCGAGCTCCCTCTTGCTATGGCCAGTGAACGCACGGTAAAGGCGGTCCTTAGCAGGCTGTCCGGTCTTGAACGTCTACTCGCTCCAATCGACGACGCGCTCGCCGTTGTCGACAGCAAGCGTCTATACAACGATCGTGTAAGGCTGATGCTTCTTCAGTATTGCGAGATGCAAAGGGCAACGTTCTGGGCGTGGGACGCGACGGTATGGCGAACTGTCCTGGGGACCACGCAACAGGCGTTCTTCACCGCACACCGCCCGACGCCCCGTGCGGGCGGTGAACGCCAGGCATTGATGGCGGTTGCCTACCTGCTGCACTGTTTCCACGACATTCCCAGCCTGGGCGAGGTAAAACGGGTCGCGCTGGCCGAGAAGGTCTTCGGCAAGGAGCGAATCGCAGATACGCTGCTGCGCGTTACCGAGATCTCGGCAGCGTGGGGATATCATGGTCCCTGCAAACCGTTGATGAGTCTGGTCGCAGAACTCCTGCTCATCAACCAGCGCCCCGAACTTGAGTTGCTGACGACCGAGTTCATCGAATCGATCCGCAGGCGCTGGCAGGACTCGAACTATCGCAGTTCACTGTACTTCCAGCTCTTACGCGTACTCGCAGCGCTCGGGATTATCTCTGCAGAACCAAAGATCCGAAACCGGGTTGACTGCGAACGTATTCATCGAGCGAGAACCGCTGGCCTGTCCGGGGATTGGGTTCTCGCAGTAGAGCGGTGGGAGGCAACCAGCACGTTGACAGCATCCAGTCGCAGGCATCTCCGCGACACGGTGCTCAAGGCCGGCCGTTGGCTGCAGGATACGCATCCAGAGATCACCCGCGCGGACCAGTGGACCCGAGAATTAGCGGCAGAGTACGTGGGCGCAGTGGCGCGCATGAGTGTTGGCGATTACGTCTGGAGGACCGCTGGTCTTGAACCAAAGCTTGGCAAACCGGCATCGGCCCGATCGAAGAACTACTTCCTGGGTTCAATGCGGCGCTTCTTTGCCGACCTGCAGGAGTGGGAGTGGATCCCCCGACGGTTCGATCCGTTTCGGGCCTTTGCGACGCCGCGCTCGATCATGGCATTGATCGGACCGGCACCGCGGACCATCGCCGATGACCTCTGGGCGAAACTCCTCTGGGCTGGCCTGAATCTAACGATCGCCGATCTTCCTGGTCACGGCAGTGCTCCGAAGGGACATAGCAATGCCACAGGCGCCATGCTTCGCAACGGAGGCTACTATCCGCTCGAGATGCTACAGGCGTTGAGCATCGTATGGCTCTTTGCAGGACTGCGTAGCGACGAGATTGTCCGGTTACGTGTAGGCTGCGTGCGCAAGGAACCATCGATAGGACAACAAGCAACGCAGTGCTGGATGCTTGACGTTCCGGTTCACAAGACCGGGACGGCATTTATCAAACCAATCGACGCAATCGTCGGCGAGGCGCTTACGACCTGGGAGCACCTACGCCCCACGCAACCGGCTGCGCTCGATATCAAGACTGGCGAGCGGGTTGATTTCCTCTTCTCGTACCGCGCACGAGCAATTCCACGCGCGTACCTGAACAAACGACTGATTCCCATGCTTTGCCGCAAAGCTGGCATTCCGCAGGCGGATGCACGCGGTCAGATCAGCAGCCACCGGGCTCGCTCCACCATCGCGAGTCAATTGTTCAACGCTCGCGAACCGATGACGTTGTTCGAACTACAGGCGTGGCTCGGCCATCGTTCACCCGCGACCACACAACACTACGTGGCATTCGCGCCAACCCGTCTCGCCCGCGCCTATTCGGAAGCCCAGTACTTCCAGCGAAACCTGAGAATGATGGACGTCCTCATCGATCGGCAAGCAATCGAGCATGGCCATCCGGACGAGCCGTGGCGATATTACGATCTCGGCCATGGCCTCTGCTCGTATGAGTTCTTCGATCAGTGTCCGCATCGCATGGCTTGCGCACGTTGTGACTTCTACGTTCCGAAGGAATCGTCGCGCGCCGATCTGATCCAATCGAAAACCGGCATGATACGAATGCTTCAGGAAATACCGCTGACCGACGACGAACGTGCAGCAGTAGAAGGCGACCAGAAAGCCATAGACCGCCTGCTCCGGCGCCTTGAGACCACACCGACACCGGATCGGGCTGACCCGTCAACAAGAAAGAGACGTTGATTAAAAAATCGCTCAATTCCACATAAAACTGATGATGGTCGGGCCGTGCTCGTAGCGCTGGGGCGCGCGCGACCTGTCCGAGTATCTTGCGTACGCCGGGCAGGTGCTGTTCTCGGACGAACGGCTGTTCAGCGGGCACGCAGCCTGGACGCAAAGCCGTGCTGTGCACGGCGTCACCTGTGTCGGTCTACTCGCGCGAGCAGACGGTCAGAATGTTCGAGAAAGGCGAGCTCGCGTACCGCGAGACGGTGCTTGGCGGCTGTGCCAGCGTCGAGCGATGCAAGTCGACGCCGCTCGACTGGATGCGTCTGGATTGCCTTGAATCGGACTGCCGTAGCCTCGTGATCGTGCCGTCGAAGCTTCAGCGCGTAATCAAGGCGCAGCAGATTACGGTCGAGAAGCTGCGCGCGGTCGATGAGGCAAGCGTCGAATACCGTATCGAGGCGCAAGCGCTACAACGACTGCTGTCGAGAAATCGGTAAAGCTGTCTGCGGTTGATTCGCGTAGTGGTCTCGATACTGCCTACAGGTTCACCGCTCGCGTAACGCTCAATGGCGTCGATATGTCTCCGGACGCGACTGCGCTCTGCGGCGTCGAGTTCAGTCCATGCGAGGTCGGTCACGAGGCGTGATCCAGTGTCTGGAATTCGGGTCTGCGGCGGCTCATGATTTGGCCTGGACCGCAACAAAGCGCGTCAGAAACGACAGGCTTTCAGTGTGTAGCTCTAGCGCCTGGATGCGGCCGCAGTGCAACAGTTCGAAGACAGCTGCGCGGATGAGCGCGGGGTCGCCAGTTGAGAACTCACGCTCTATCGTCATCAGCGATTGAGGTGACACGACGAAGCGCTCGATCGCGCCGGGCAGCGAAGGCTTGACGAGGCCGCGCGCGGCGACGAGTACAGGTAGCATACGTTGCCAGTTTCCGGTCCACACACGCGCAGCTGCCCTTTCGGCTGCATCAATGTGCCGCACGACGAAGGCTTCCGGGTCAAAGTCAAGACGACTCCGCGGGCGATCCGTCTCCGGTGTCGTCTCAGATAGTACTACCAGGCATTCATGGGTCATCATGACCTTGCCCAGAAATCGACGACGCAGCGTTGCCCGTCGACTGCCATGAAGCCAGGCTGTTCACAGAATGTCTTTGCAGCAGGATCCGCTTCGAGCATCAGCCATGCTTCGAAAGCGCTGCGCCTGTACAGCGTCAGACGTCGCCCCAGTTTCGGACTGAAGACGTCATAACGGTGCGCGCCGCGAGGACGCGGCAGCGTGAGCGGCTCGAAGCTTCGCAAAACGTCGACCATGTGGACCACCTGCCTGAGGATCTCATGGTCTAGAACGAACGTGAGTTGAATTTAATGCGCGCTGATGCGAAGTGACAACTTTGCTTCGCTGCGCAACGAAGTAAATGCGTCACCCATTGAAAGGCCGAGGTAAAGGGGTAAATCCTCTCCGTGGCGCATTGTCTTGCGCCGTTGCAAACGGTCTG
>NZ_JAWRXB010000255.1:0-309 GCF_046535245.1 Paraburkholderia sp. SIMBA_030 | reverse complement strand
CTATGCGATCGCGCTAGAGATTTTGAAGGTCTTCGGCGGGCTTTATCTGCTCTACCTCGCCTACAAGGCCTTCAAGGCGATGCGTGCTGGAAATGACCTTCAGCAAGCGCAGGAAGTGAAGCCGCTATCGGCGCGCGCCCTGCTGCTCAAGGGTTACGGTATCCACGTCACCAATCCGAAGGCGATCTTTGCCTGGCTCGCCATCATCGCGCTCGGCATGCCGCAGGGCGCACCGGGTTCGGTGGCGGTCCTCATCGTCGCCATCTGCCTGACGACAGGCCTTGCGATCTTCCTGGCATATGCGGTGCT
>NZ_JAWRXB010000254.1:0-309 GCF_046535245.1 Paraburkholderia sp. SIMBA_030 | reverse complement strand
AAGAATAATCAAACCCCAAGGCGCCGTGCCGACAAAACGGTCGAGGAGATAGCCAAGCAGGGCACCAACAATGATAGCGGAGATGAATTCGCTCGAAAGCTTCATCGCCTGGGCATAGCCTTTACGGCTTTCCTCGGCGCGGGCCTCGCTCGCCTGTTCCTCTCTCGCCTCTACACGCTTCGCCTTGAGCTCTGCTCCCAGCTGCGCGCGGCGCCTGTCCAGACTTTCTTCCCGGTCATCCGACATGGTTCCTCCTCCTATGCCTCTATCCCCAATCCCGCTACCCCGGTCCTGTGGACGTCAGAGACA
>NZ_JAWRXB010000253.1:0-309 GCF_046535245.1 Paraburkholderia sp. SIMBA_030 | reverse complement strand
GATTAGATGCCCGCGACATTTTTTCATATTCCTGCTTGTCTGTCAGCAGCTGTTTCGCCATCTGATAAATCGTTTCTTCATCAGTACCGGCTAATTTCAGAGTGCCCGCCTCCACTCCTTCGGGCCGTTCAGTAGTATCGCGCAATACGAGAACCGGCTTTCCTAAGGAAGGAGCTTCCTCCTGAACGCCTCCTGAATCAGTTAAAATAAAATACGACCTTGACGCAAAATTGTGGAAATCAATCACTTCAAGAGGTTCAATTAAATGGACGCGCTCCGAATCACCAAAGTGCTTATCAGCAGCTTCAC
>NZ_JAWRXB010000252.1:0-309 GCF_046535245.1 Paraburkholderia sp. SIMBA_030 | reverse complement strand
CTGAACCAATCCAAATCTAACAGCATAACGCTTAAATCTTGATATTCTCTCACCGTTGCCAAAGCATACTTCATCTTTTTCAAACCGTAGCGACGATTTTTAAGCTGAGTAAGCTCGTCCTGATTGGCATGTCGTAAGGTTTCTCTCCTACTGTCATCTAATGACACTAACAAAATACGAAACATATAAATGATAAAAATAGCTTTTGGTAGCGACATATAAATATGGGTAGAGCGCCACAAAAGGTTGGAAGATTGACGCAGGTGATTAAGACCCTCCCAGGTCAACGCCTCATTTTTGATGATAGTC
>NZ_JAWRXB010000251.1:0-310 GCF_046535245.1 Paraburkholderia sp. SIMBA_030 | reverse complement strand
GATTTATTTATGCGCTTATTACCACCCGTTACTACGCCACAATCTGCTGTGCCTATCTTGACGCCACTGTCCGATGCACAGCTAGCAAAAAACGCGCCTTTGCCTTTGACGCCGCAAACGCCTTACTCGCAGCTTAATGATGAAGCGATCAATGATAGCGATCAGCCAGACACGTCAATACGGACTCGCTATCCAACAGTAACTGAAGCCCCCTTATCAAAGTCTCAAAGTGATACTTTAGCCGTAGAGCTCAATGCCCTGTACAAAAGCGTTATGGACTCGCTAGGTAGTGAGGATGCACGTTACATAC
>NZ_JAWRXB010000250.1:0-311 GCF_046535245.1 Paraburkholderia sp. SIMBA_030 | reverse complement strand
ATTGAAATATCCCCTAGGTTATAATCCGCACACAGGTTCATCCGTGGGAGCGCGAACAATACATGTCTCAGATTAATCTCTCAATCCCTTTGCACTATTTCATAAGGGATAGTTGAAGGGTCGGTGGTCAACTTGACCACTATTTGACCACCAAAAATACAAAAAAATTAAGACAAAAGAGAGTTCATATATTCTTCATAACAATCAACTGACGAATTTTCAAGTTTCTCTGAGATATGGGAGTACACGTCGGAAGTGATGGTTATATTTTTATGTCCAAATATTCCCTGGGTAAATTTCGTTGTTGCCCC
>NZ_JAWRXB010000249.1:0-311 GCF_046535245.1 Paraburkholderia sp. SIMBA_030 | reverse complement strand
TGGATCACTGGCTGTTTTATCATTCTCTTTTTTAGCCTCCAGTGTTTCATCATAAGTGTAATTAAATACCACCTGTCCGCTTCTGCTGGTAATCGTCTTCAATTTGTTCTGGAGAAATATAAGGCTCTTCGTACCAGTTTCCGAATATTTTGTTCTTTCATCATATGCCATTACAGCTACGTCTACTCCCAACGGATTTAGAATCCTGCTCAGGTAGTAGGATGGTTTATAATAATTTCCGCCTATAATAAGCTCTCCACAATCGTATTTTGCAGTGTCTGCTTTATCAAAAAAATACTTATATCCGTTAT
>NZ_JAWRXB010000248.1:0-311 GCF_046535245.1 Paraburkholderia sp. SIMBA_030 | reverse complement strand
ATGAAATACAGTCAAATCTTGCTGTTGCCAGTCGTATCTAGCAACCTGCTGCTGGGACTCATCCACACTCAGAATTAGGCTACTTGGAATAATCCAGTCTGGCTGGTTAACGGCTGGAACAATAGTGACGTCAAGCATACCGTTGTTGGTAGTCAACAGACTCATAGCCTCAAACGAATGTTTTAAAATTTGTGTCATACGTCACTCGCAATAAGTTAATGTGAACGGCTAGCTGCCCTTTCACCAATATAATCGGTTAGTTTTTTTGCTAAATCGGTAGGGCTACCAACAAAATTGCAATACCCTGAGTC
>NZ_JAWRXB010000041.1:0-18150 GCF_046535245.1 Paraburkholderia sp. SIMBA_030 | reverse complement strand
GTGATCGCCGCCGTCAGCGTGGTCTTGCCGTGGTCAACGTGACCGATCGTGCCGACGTTCACGTGCGGCTTGGTCCGTTCGAATTTACCTTTAGCCATGTTTCTCTTCTTTCAAAAAGTTAATCGTTGAATGACTTGCCGCGCGCTTACTTCGACTTCGCGTTGATGATCGCTTCAGACACGTTGCGCGGTGCTTCGGAGTAGTGCTTGAACTCCATCGTGTACGTTGCACGACCCTGGCTCAGCGAACGCAGCGACGTCGAGTAGCCGAACATTTCCGACAACGGCACTTCGGCGCGAACGATCTTGCCGCCGCCAATCATGTCTTCCATGCCCTGAACAATACCGCGACGGCCCGACAGGTCGCCCATCACGTTACCCATGTAGTCTTCCGGCGTTTCGACTTCCACAGCCATCATCGGTTCGAGGATGACCGGCTGAGCCTTGCGCATTGCTTCCTTGAACGCCATCGAACCGGCCATGCGGAACGCATTTTCGTTCGAGTCGACGTCGTGGTACGAACCGAACGTCAGGTGAACCTTCACGTCAACGACCGGGAAGCCTGCCAGCACGCCAGCCTTCAGCGTTTCCTGGATACCCTTGTCGACTGCCGGGATGTATTCACGCGGAATCACACCACCCTTGATCTCGTCCAGGAACTCGTAGCCTTTGCCCTGCTCATTCGGCTCGAGCGTGATGACCGCGTGACCGTACTGGCCGCGACCACCCGACTGCTTGACGAACTTGCCGTCGACGTCTACCGCCTTGCCGCGGATCGTTTCACGATACGCCACTTGCGGCTTGCCGACGGTTGCTTCGACGCCGAATTCGCGCTTCATCCGGTCAACCAGAATTTCCAGGTGGAGCTCGCCCATGCCCGAAATAATGGTTTGACCCGATTCTTCGTCCGTTTGAACGCGAAACGACGGATCTTCCTGAGCCAGACGGTTCAGGGCCAGACCCATCTTTTCCTGGTCCGGCTTCGTCTTCGGCTCAACAGCCTGCGAAATCACCGGTTCCGGGAAAATCATGCGCTCGAGCACGATCGGGCTTTGCGGATCGCACAGCGTGTCGCCTGTCGTCGCGTCCTTCAGGCCGACTGCTGCAGCGATGTCGCCTGCGCGCACTTCCTTGATTTCTTCGCGCTGGTTCGCGTGCATCTGCAGAATACGACCCAGACGTTCTTTCTTGTCCTTGGTCGCGTTCAGCACCGTGTCGCCCGAATTCACAATGCCCGAGTACACGCGGAAGAAGATCAACTGGCCGACGAACGGGTCGGTCATGATCTTGAATGCCAGTGCCGAGAACTTTTCGTCGTCAGCAGCGCGGCGCTCACCCTGCTCACCGTTTTCCAGCTCGCCGGTAACCGGCGGGATGTCGATCGGCGACGGCAGGAAGTCGAGCACGGCGTCCAGCATACGTTGCACGCCCTTGTTCTTGAACGCGGTACCGCACAGCATCGGCTGGATTTCGCAAGCAATCGTACGGTCGCGCAGACCCTTGACGATCTCCGCTTCCGTCAACTCGCCCTCTTCGAGGTACTTGTTCATCAGGTCTTCGTTCGACTCAGCAGCCGCTTCGACCATCTTCTCGCGCCACTCGTTGCACGAGTCGACCAGTTCCGCCGGGATCTCTTCGTACGAGAACTTCGTGCCTTGCGACGCGTCGTCCCAAATGATCGCCTTCATCTTCAGCAGATCGACGACGCCGGTGAAGTTTTCTTCCGCGCCGATAGGCACCACGACCGGAACCGGGTTCGCCTTCAGACGCAGCTTGAGCTGGTCGTAGACCTTGAAGAAATTCGCGCCGGTACGGTCCATCTTGTTGATGAACGCGAGACGGGGAACCTTGTACTTGTTAGCCTGACGCCATACGGTTTCCGACTGCGGCTGCACGCCGCCCACTGCGCAGTACACCATGCATGCGCCGTCGAGCACGCGCATCGAGCGCTCAACTTCAATCGTGAAGTCGACGTGGCCCGGCGTGTCGATGATGTTGATGCGGTGCTCAGCGCGGTCGCCGGCCATGCCTTTCCAGAATGCCGTGGTAGCAGCGGACGTGATCGTGATGCCGCGTTCCTGCTCCTGCTCCATCCAGTCCATGGTGGCAGCACCGTCGTGAACTTCACCAATCTTGTGGTTCACGCCGGTATAGAACAGGATGCGCTCGGTCGTCGTCGTTTTGCCGGCGTCGATGTGAGCGCTAATACCGATGTTACGGTAGCGCTCGATAGGTGTCTTGCGAGCCACTTTGATCCTCTATTGGGATGACGCGATGCGAGAAAATACCCATCGCGCTGTAACACAAACGGGCGAGGCGCTTTGTAAGCGCACCCGCCCGGAATTTCTTTCCGCTTTTTCTACTAACCCGGGTTCGGGAAGCTTAGAAACGGAAGTGCGAGAACGCCTTGTTGGCTTCTGCCATCCGGTGAACTTCGTCGCGCTTCTTCATCGCGCCGCCACGGCCTTCGGCCGCTTCGGAGAGTTCACCTGCCAAACGCAGGGCCATCGACTTTTCGCTGCGCTTCTTCGCGGCTTCACGCAACCAACGCATCGCCAATGCCATACGACGCGACGGACGCACTTCGACCGGAACCTGATAGTTTGCACCACCAACGCGGCGGCTCTTGACTTCCACCACCGGCTTGACGTTGTTGAGCGCTACCGTGAACACTTCCAGCGGGTCCTTGCCACCCTTGGTCTGGATCTGTTCGAAAGCGCCGTACACAATACGCTCGGCAACCGACTTCTTGCCGGAGAGCATCAGCACGTTCATGAACTTAGCTACATCTACGTTACCGAACTTCGGATCCGGCAACACTTCCCGCTTGGGGACTTCGCGACGACGCGGCATGTTTCTTCCTTTACTTTTCAGTTGGAGCTATTTTTAGCCCCGCGGCCACCAACTAACCCGATTCATCTCTAACGACTTACCAGCCTGGTCGGGTGACCACTTACTCGACAGCACCGGCGATTCCGGCACCACCGCTATAACCGCCTTTGCAGGCGACCTGAAACTACAGACCGGCTATTTACTTGCCAGCCTTGGCACGCTTCGCACCGTACTTCGAGCGAGCTTGCTTACGATCCTTGACGCCCTGGGTATCCAGCGAGCCGCGAACCATGTGGTAACGCACACCCGGCAAGTCCTTAACACGGCCGCCGCGAATCAGCACGACCGAGTGTTCCTGCAGGTTGTGGCCTTCACCACCGATGTACGAAATGACTTCGAAGCCGTTCGTCAGGCGCACCTTCGCAACCTTACGAAGTGCCGAGTTCGGCTTCTTAGGCGTCGTGGTGTACACACGGGTGCACACGCCGCGACGCTGGGGGCAGTCCTGCAAAGCCGGGCTCTTGCTCTTCGTCGTTTCCGACGCGCGGCCTTTGCGAACCAGTTGATTGATGGTTGGCATTGTTTATTCCTGAAATTGAACAAAATCGACGCATCTGTTTCCGGGCAAAGCAGAAACGATTGCGCATCGAACTTCCGGACCAGGCGTCAGCGCATGAATTGACTTCGCGCGCGGGCACTCCAAGAACCGGAACCTAGCATAATATTCCGAAAACACTAAGCGAGTCAACAGGTTGCAATGTTTCGCACGCCTGCCGACCTGCACACGGCTCAATCGGCGCCGACGACCTCCAGCAACTCGTCGCCGAAACGGTCGAGTTTGCGTGCTCCCATGCCTGGAATGCCGCGCAAATCTTCGATCGAATCGGGACCGTTGCGGGCAATTTCTGCCAGCGTGGCGTCGTGGAAAATGACGTAGGCCGGCACGCCGTCGCGTTTCGCGGTTTCGGTGCGCCAAGCCCGCAGGCGGTCCCAGCGGGCGCGTTCGCGCGGGCCCATACCGATCGTCGGGTCGGCACGCTCACTGGTTCGTCCAGACTGCTGGCGAGAGCGCGTCGGCTTTACGTACCGGCGCATCGTGACGTTCTGCGCGCCCTTCAACACGGCTTTGGCGGCCTCCGTGAGCACCAGCGAGCCAAATCCTTCGTGGTCGACGCTCAGATAGCCGAACGCGACGAGTTGGCGAAACACGGCGCGCCACTCCGGCTCACCGAGCACCGCGCCGATCCCGAACGTGGTCAGCTTCTCGTGACCACGTTGCATAATCTTCTCGCTGCGGTTGCCCCGCAGGATATCGATCAGGTGACCGGCGCCGAAGTGAAAACCACTTGCGCGCTGCGCGCGGAACACGCATGACAACGCCATCTGTGCTTCGCGCGTCGCATCCCATGTGTCTGGCGGCTCCAGACAGTTGTCGCAGTTGCCGCACGGCTTGCTCGATTCGCCGAAGTACGCAAGCAGCCGCACGCGCCGACAGGTCGCCGCCTCGCACAAACCGAGCAACGCGTCGAGCTTGCCGGTCTGCACGCGCTTATGCGCGTCATCGGCATCGGATTCGTCGATCATCTTGCGCTGCTGCACGACGTCGCCGAGACCGTATGCCATCCAGGCATTGGCCGGCATGCCATCGCGGCCCGCACGGCCTGTTTCCTGGTAGTACCCTTCGACGCTCTTCGGCAGATCGAGGTGAGCCACAAAGCGTACGTCGGGTTTGTCGATACCCATGCCGAACGCGATCGTCGCGCACATCACGATGCCCTCCTCGCGCTGGAACATCTCCTGATGCTTCTGGCGGATTTCGAACTCCATGCCGGCGTGATACGGCAACGCGCGCATACCCTTTTCTTTCAGCCACTCCGCCGTTTCTTCGACCTTGCGGCGCGACAGGCAATAGACCACGCCGGCGTCGGTCGTGCCGTCCGGCTTCGAGTGTTCCGCGCGAATGAAGTCGACCAGTTGCGTGCGCGCATTGTCTTTTTCGACGATGCGATAGCGAATGTTCGGCCGATCGAAACTCGAAACAAAGATGCGCGCATCGTCCAGCGCCAGACGGTGGATGATTTCGTCACGCGTGATTGCATCGGCAGTGGCGGTGAGCGCGATGCGCGGCACGTTTGGAAAGCGCTCGTGCAGCACCGACAGCTGAATGTACTCAGGGCGGAAATCGTGTCCCCACTGCGACACGCAATGCGCTTCGTCGATTGCGAACAAACCGATGCGCGTGCGTTCCAGCAATTCCTGGAAACGGGGCGTCATCAGCCGTTCCGGCGCCACATACAGCAGATCGATTTCGCCCTCGCGCAACGCACGCTCGGTGGCCATGGCATCGGCGCTCGACAGTGTCGAATTCAGATACGCCGCGCGCACGCCCACTTCGGTAAGCGCTGCCACCTGATCCTGCATCAGCGCGATCAAAGGCGACACCACGATCCCCGCTCCGCAGCCCGCTTCGCGCCGCACCAGCGACGGAATCTGATAGCACAGCGACTTGCCGCCGCCCGTCGGCATCAGCACGAGGCAATCGCCGCCGGCAGCGACGTGCTCGACAATTTCGCCCTGCTGCCCTCTGAACGCGGGGTAACCGAAGACTTCGTTGAGGATTTCGAGCGGACGGGACATGAATTTGAGAGAAGCAGCGTAAAGCCGGTGACACGAATTTTACCAACGCATTCGTGCTGCGCCCGCGCTTTGCGGCAACGTTAGCCGTTCGGCCGACGAATCCACAAAAACGTACAAAAAAAGAGGCGCATAAAAAAGCCGCTCAGTCGAAACTGAGCGGCTTCGCTGGCTGGTGAGCCCAAGCGGCTTGCGCCGCCGGGACTTACTCGCCTGAGTGGTGCTGTTCGGCGGCCGGGGTTTCCGGCGTACCGAATTCGAACGACTCTTCCGCTGCGATTTGATCGAAACGCTCGCGGTCGGACAGTTCCTTGCTCTTGCGTGCCTTGTGGAACGCGAGACCCGTACCGGCCGGAATCAGACGGCCGACGATCACGTTTTCCTTCAGCCCGCGCAGATCGTCGCGCTTGCCCATGATCGCCGCTTCGGTCAGCACGCGGGTCGTTTCCTGGAACGACGCCGCGGAGATGAACGAATCGGTCGACAGCGACGCCTTCGTGATACCGAGCAAGACGTTTTCGTACGTTGCCGGACGCTTGTCTTCCGCGATCATACGGTCGTTCTCGTCGAGCATATCCGACCGCTCGACCTGTTCGCCCGGGATGAAACGCGTATCGCCGTTGTCCGTAATCTGCACGCGGCGCAACATCTGACGAACGATCACTTCAATGTGCTTGTCATTGATCTTCACGCCCTGCAGACGATACACGTCCTGCACTTCGTCCACGATGTAACGCGACAGCGCTTCGACGCCCTGCAAACGCAGGATGTCGTGCGGATCCGCCGGCCCGTCCACGATCATTTCGCCCTTGTTGACGACTTGACCATCGTGCACCAGAACCTGCTTTTCCTTCGCGATCAGGAACTCGTGCTGATTGCCTTCGAGGTCCGTGATAACGAGACGCTGCTTGCCCTTCGTGTCCTTACCGAACGACGTCGTACCCGTGACTTCCGCCAGGATACCTGCGTCCTTCGGCGAACGTGCTTCGAACAGTTCCGCCACACGCGGCAGACCGCCGGTAATGTCACGCGTCTTCTGCGATTCAGTCGGGATACGTGCGAGCACTTCACCGACCTGCACTTGCTGACCGTCCTTCACGGTGATCAGAGCGCCGACCTGGAAGCCGATCTGCACCGAGTGCTCGGTGTTCGGGATCTTGACTTCTTCGCCGTTCGCATCGAGCAGCTTGACTTGCGGACGCACCGTCTTCGACGCTTGCGAACCACGGCGCTTCACGTCGATCACGACCAGCGTCGAGAGCCCCGTCACATCGTCGATCTGCTTGGCAACCGTCACGCCTTCTTCGACGTTTTCGAACTTCACCGTACCACCATACTCGGTGATGATCGGACGCGTCATCGGATCCCACGTCGCCAGTTGCGTGCCGGCCTTGATCTGCGCGCCGTCCAGTTGCAACAGCGTCGCGCCGTACGGCACCTTGTGACGTTCACGCTCGCGGCCGTGGTCGTCGGTGATCATCGCTTCGCCCGAACGCGAGATGACGATCTGCTCGCCCTTCGCGTTGGTGACGTAACGCATCGTCGCCGTGAAACGAACCGTACCGTTCGACTTGGCTTCGACCGACGAAGCCACTGCTGCACGCGATGCCGCACCACCGATGTGGAACGTGCGCATCGTGAGCTGCGTGCCCGGTTCACCGATCGACTGGGCAGCGATCACGCCGACTGCCTCACCGACGTTCACCGACGAGCCGCGACCCAGATCGCGACCGTAGCAGGCTGCGCACAGACCGTAACGCGTTTCGCAAGTCAGCGGCGTACGCACGCGCACTTCGTCGATGCCGAGGCGTTCGATTTCTTCGACCGCGTCTTCGTCGAGCAACGTGCCCGTTTCGTACAGCGTTTCCTGCGATTCCGGATTGACGACGTCAGCCACCGTCACGCGACCGAGGATACGGTCACGCAGCGCTTCGACGACTTCACCGCCTTCGACCAACGCCTTCATGGCGACGCCGTTGGACGTACCGCAATCGTCCTCGACCACCACCAGGTCTTGCGTCACGTCCACCAGACGACGCGTCAGGTAACCCGAGTTTGCCGTCTTCAGTGCCGTATCAGCCAGACCCTTACGTGCACCGTGGGTCGAGATGAAGTACTGCAACACGTTCAGGCCTTCACGGAAGTTCGCCGTAATCGGCGTTTCGATGATCGATCCGTCCGGCTTCGCCATCAGGCCGCGCATACCGGCCAGCTGACGAATCTGAACCGCGGAACCCCGCGCGCCCGAGTCGGCCATCATGTAGATGGAGTTGAACGACTCCTGACGCGTCTGGTTGCCGTCGCGATCGACCACCGGTTCCGTCGACAACTGCTCCATCATCGCCTTGCCGACCGCTTCCGACGTTGCCGACCAGATGTCGACCACGTTGTTGTAGCGTTCTTGCGACGTGACGAGACCCGACATGTATTGACGGTCGTATTCCTTCACCTTCTTCGCGGCGTCGCCGACGATGGTTTCCTTCTGCGGCGGCACGAGCATGTCGTCAACGCAGATCGAGATACCAGCGCGCGTTGCCAGACGGAAACCCGACTGCATCAACTGGTCGGCGAAAATCACCGTTTCACGCAGGCCGCACTTGCGGAATGCGGTGTTGATGAGGCGCGAGATTTCCTTCTTCTTCAGCGGCTTGTTCAGCACCGAGAACGGCAGGCCCGGCGGCAGGATTTCCGACAGGATCGAACGGCCGACGGTCGTCGCATACAGCGTGATCTTCGGCACGAACTTCGGCGCGCCTTCCGACGTGTCTTCGTTGTGGACCATTTCCGTGATCCGCACGTTGACGCGCGAGGCCAGCTCGACTTCCTTGTTCTCGTACGCACGCAGCGCTTCCGACACGCCGGTGAACGTCAGGCCTTCGCCCTTGGCGTTCACTGCTTCACGGGTCGCGTAGTACAGGCCGAGCACGATATCCTGCGACGGCACGATCGACGGATCGCCGTTGGCCGGGAACAGGACGTTGTTCGACGCCAGCATCAGCGTACGCGCTTCCATCTGCGCTTCGAGCGACAGCGGCACGTGCACAGCCATCTGGTCACCGTCGAAGTCGGCGTTGAACGCCGCGCAAACGAGCGGATGCAGCTGGATTGCCTTACCTTCGATCAGCACCGGCTCGAAAGCCTGAATGCCAAGACGGTGCAGTGTCGGCGCACGGTTCAGCATCACCGGATGCTCGCGGATCACCTCTTCCAGGATGTCCCACACCACCGGCGTCTGGTTCTCGACTTCCTTCTTCGCAGCTTTGATGGTGGTAGCGACACCCATCACTTCCAGCTTGTTGAAGATGAACGGCTTGAACAGTTCGAGCGCCATCAGCTTCGGCAGACCGCACTGATGCAGCTTGAGCGTCGGGCCGACCACGATCACCGAACGGCCCGAATAGTCAACGCGCTTACCGAGCAAGTTCTGACGGAAACGACCGCCCTTACCCTTGATCATGTCAGCGAGCGACTTCAGCGGACGCTTGTTCGCGCCGGTCATTGCCTTACCGCGACGACCGTTGTCGAGCAGCGAATCGACGGCTTCCTGCAGCATCCGCTTTTCGTTGCGGACGATGATTTCAGGCGCCTTCAGTTCGAGCAGACGCTTCAACCGGTTGTTACGGTTGATCACGCGGCGATACAGGTCGTTCAGGTCCGACGTCGCGAAGCGGCCGCCATCCAGCGGCACCAGCGGACGCAGTTCCGGCGGCAGCACCGGCAGCACTTCGAGCACCATCCAGTCAGGCTTGATGCCCGAACGCTGGAAAGCCTCGAGCACCTTCAGGCGCTTCGCGTACTTCTTGATCTTCGCTTCCGAACCCGTGTTCTTGAGTTCGGTGCGCAGCATCTCGACCTGCTCGTCGATGTTGATCGCACGCAGCAATTCGCGCACGCCTTCCGCGCCCATCTCGGCACGGAATTCGTCACCGTACTCTTCGACCTTGTTGTAGTAATCCTCTTCGGTCATGATCTGCCGCGCTTTCAGCGGCGTCATGCCCGGATCGATCACCACGTATGCTTCGAAGTACAGCACGCGTTCGATGTCACGCAGCGTCATGTCGAGCACCATGCCCAGACGCGACGGCAACGACTTCAGGAACCAGATGTGCGCAACCGGCGAGGCCAACTCGATGTGGCCCATCCGTTCGCGACGCACCTTGGCGAGCGTCACTTCGACGCCGCACTTTTCACAGATCACGCCACGATGCTTCAGGCGCTTGTACTTGCCGCAAAGGCATTCGTAGTCTTTGATCGGCCCGAAGATCTTCGCGCAGAACAGACCATCGCGTTCCGGCTTGAACGTCCGGTAGTTGATGGTTTCCGGCTTCTTCACTTCACCGAACGACCACGAACGGATCTTGTCGGGCGAGGCCAGACCGATCTTGATCGCGTCAAAAACTTCAGGCTGTTGGACTTGCTTGAATAGATCGAGCAGAGCTTTCATTGCTTTCTCTCCGTAGTCCGATTAGTTGCGGTCGAGGTCGATGTCGATACCGAGCGAGCGGATTTCCTTCACCAGCACATTGAAGGATTCCGGCATGCCGGCGTCGATCACGTGATCGCCCTTGACCAGGTTCTCATACACCTTGGTCCGGCCGGTCACGTCGTCCGACTTCACCGTCAGCATTTCTTGCAGCACGTACGATGCGCCGTACGCTTCGAGCGCCCACACTTCCATTTCACCGAAACGCTGGCCACCGAACTGCGCCTTACCGCCCAACGGCTGCTGCGTGACGAGCGAGTACGGGCCCGTGGAACGCGCATGCATCTTGTCGTCGACCAGGTGGTGCAGTTTCAGGTAATGCATGTAGCCGACCGTCACCGTACGTTCGAACATCTCACCCGTGCGGCCGTCGTACAGACGCACCTGGTTCTTCGACGGCGTCATACCGAGCTGCTTCGCGATGTCGTCCGGGAATGCCAGATCCAGCGCGCGCGACATTTCTTCTTCCGTCGCACCGTCGAACACCGGCGTAGCGAACGGCACGCCTTCGCGCAGGTTCTTCGCCAGCTCGACGATTTCGTCGTCCGTAAAGCTGTCCAGCTCTTCAGCGCGGCCCGACTCGTTGTAGATCTTGGTCAGGAATTCGCGCAGTTCAGCAATCTTCGCCTGACGCTGCAGCATTTCGCCGATACGCCAGCCGAGACCCTTCGCGGCCCAACCCAGATGCACTTCGAGAACCTGACCCACGTTCATCCGCGACGGCACGCCGAGCGGATTGAGCACGACGTCGGCCGGACGGCCATCGGCCATGTACGGCATGTCTTCGATCGGAACGATCTTCGACACCACACCCTTGTTACCGTGACGGCCGGCCATCTTGTCGCCAGGCTGCAGACGGCGCTTGACTGCCAGATACACCTTGACCATCTTCAGCACGCCCGGCGGCAGTTCGTCGCCTTGCGTGAGCTTCTTGCGCTTTTCTTCGAACGCGAGATCGAACTGGTGACGCTTCTGTTCGATCGAATCCTTGATCGCTTCGAGCTGTGCCGCTGCTTCCTCGTCCGCGAGGCGGATGTCGAACCAGTGGTAGTGGTCGAGATCTTCCAGGTAAGCCTGTTCGATCTTCGTACCCTTCGCGAGCTTCTTCGGACCGCCGTTCGCAACCTTGCCGGTCAGCATACGTGCGAGACGCTGGAATGCGTCGCCTTCCACGATACGCAGCTGGTCGTTCAGGTCGAGGCGATAACGCTTCAGTTCATCGTCGATGATCTGTTGCGCACGCTTGTCGCGCTGAATACCTTCACGCGTGAACACTTGAACGTCGATTACCGTGCCGCTCATGCCCGACGGCACGCGCAGCGACGTGTCCTTCACGTCCGAAGCCTTCTCGCCGAAGATCGCGCGCAGCAGCTTTTCTTCCGGCGTCAGCTGGGTTTCGCCCTTCGGCGTCACCTTACCGACCAGCACGTCGCCTGCTTCGACTTCAGCGCCGATGTAGACGATGCCCGACTCGTCGAGACGGCCGAGTTGCACTTCAGCCAGGTTCGAGATGTCGCGCGTGATTTCTTCCGGTCCGAGCTTCGTATCGCGAGCAACGACGTTCAGTTCTTCGATGTGAATCGATGTGTAACGGTCGTCCGCAACCACCTTCTCCGAGATCAAAATCGAGTCTTCGAAGTTGTAGCCGTTCCACGGCATGAACGCGACCAGCATGTTCTGGCCGAGAGCCAGTTCGCCGAGGTCGGTCGATGCACCGTCAGCCAGCACGTCGCCACGCGACACGATATCGCCGACCTTCACGATCGGGCGCTGGTTGATGTTCGTGTTCTGGTTCGAACGCGTGTACTTGATCAGGTTGTAGATGTCCACGCCGACGTCGCCAGCAACGGCTTCATCGTCGTTCACGCGGATCACCATACGGCCAGCGTCGACGTAATCGACCACACCACCGCGGAATGCCTGAACCGTCGTACCCGAGTCGACCGCCACCGTGCGTTCGATCCCCGTACCGACCACGGCCTTTTCAGGACGCAGACACGGCACAGCCTGACGCTGCATGTTCGAGCCCATCAATGCACGGTTCGCGTCATCGTGCTCGAGGAACGGAATCAGCGATGCTGCCACCGACACGATCTGCGACGGCGCCACGTCCATGTACTGGATGCGGTCCGGCGTGACCATCAGCGTTTCGCCTGCTTCACGCGACGACACCAGTTCGTCGGTCAGCGAGCCGTCAGCTGCCACGGCCGCGTTCGCCTGCGCGATCACGTAACGGCCTTCTTCGATCGCCGACAGGTAATCGATCTGGTCGGTCACCTTGCTGTCCACAACCTTGCGATACGGCGTTTCGAGGAAGCCGTATTCGTTCAGGTGCGCGTACAGCGCGAGCGAGTTGATCAGGCCGATGTTCGGGCCTTCCGGCGTTTCAATCGGACACACACGGCCGTAGTGAGTCGGGTGCACGTCGCGGACTTCAAAGCCAGCGCGCTCACGGGTCAAACCGCCCGGGCCAAGTGCCGAAACACGGCGCTTGTGGGTGATTTCCGACAGCGGGTTCGTTTGGTCCATGAACTGCGACAGCTGCGACGAACCGAAGAACTCGCGAATCGCCGACGAAATCGGCTTCGAGTTGATCAGGTCGTGCGGCATCAGGTTTTCGCTTTCGGCCTGGCCGAGGCGTTCCTTCACAGCACGCTCGACACGCACGAGACCTGCGCGGAACTGGTTTTCCGCCAGTTCGCCGACGCAACGCACACGACGATTGCCCAAGTGGTCGATATCGTCCACTTCGCCCTTGCCGTTACGCAGTTCGACCAGGATCTTGATCGTTGCGAGGATGTCGTCGTCTTGCAGCGTCATCGGTCCGACGATTTCGTCGCGGCCCACACGGCGATTGAACTTCATACGACCCACCTTGGACAGGTCGTACGCGTCTTCGCTGTAGAACAGGCGGTTGAACAGTGCCTCGACCGCTTCTTCGGTCGGCGGTTCGCCCGGACGCATCATGCGGTAGATCGCGATGCGTGCAGCCATACGGTCCGCAGTTTCGTCGATACGCAGCGTCGACGAAATGTACGGGCCTTGATCCAGATCGTTCGTGTAGAGCGTCTGGATGTCCTTGATCTTCGATTCGCGGAGCTTTTCGAGGACGGTTTCGGTGATTTCGTCGTTCGCGTTAGCGATGACTTCGCCGGTATCGCCGTCAACGACGTTCTTCGCCAGCACGCGGCCGAGCAGATAGTCTTCCGGCACCGAAATGAATTTCGTCTTCGCGTTGTCGAGATCGCGAATGTGCTTGGCGTTGATCCGCTTATCCTTCTGGACGATCACGTTGCCGTCACGATCCGAAATGTCGAAACGTGCGACTTCGCCACGCAGACGCTCCGGAACGAATTCCATCTGCGCGCCTTCCGGCATCAGCGTGAAATTGTCGAACACGAAGAAGTTTGCGAGGATCTGTTCCGGCGTCAGGCCGATCGCCTTCAGCAGGATCGTGACCGGCATCTTGCGGCGACGGTCGACGCGGAAATACAGCACGTCCTTCGGATCGAATTCGAAGTCGAGCCACGAACCGCGGTAAGGAATGATACGTGCCGAGAACAGGAGCTTGCCTGAGCTGTGCGTCTTGCCCTTGTCGTGTTCGAAGAACACGCCCGGCGAACGGTGCAGCTGCGAAACGATCACGCGCTCCGTACCGTTGATGACGAACGAACCCGTCGGCGTCATGAGCGGAATTTCGCCCATGTACACTTCCTGTTCCTTCACTTCCTTGACGACCGGCTTGCTCGGCGATTCCTTGTCGAGCAGCACCAGCCGCACTTTCGCGCGCAGTGCCGAGCAGTACGTCAAACCGCGCTGCTGACATTCCTTGATGTTGAATGCCGGCGGCGACAGCATGTAGCTGACGAACTCCAGACGAGCGAAACCGTTATGCGAAACAATCGGGAAAACGGACGTGAACGCAGCTTGCAGGCCTTCCGGCTTGCGTTGCGTAGACGACGTGTCTGCTTGCAGAAACGTGCTGAATGATTCAAGCTGGGTAGCCAGCAGGAAAGGTACTTGGTGAACGATGGGGCGCTTCGCAAAACTCTTGCGAATACGCTTCTTCTCGGTGAAGGAATATTGCATACGATCTCCGAATCACGGCGGGCATTGTTGTCGAGGCAGGATACCTTGATGAGACAACCCGAGTGTTCACCGACTGAGACCCGATGGCCGTCCGATGGCTTGAACGAGCCTAGAAGCTTGGTGGTTGGCCGCTACCAACCGCTGGCTGACGGCAGCGGATGCCTGTGTTGCCCGCTACCCGACCAAACTTGCCTTCTGCAGTCGCTTCAGAAGACAAAGAGAAACGCCGGTCAATGTTGCCGAAAGGCGGTTTTCTTTGGCTTCTAGGGTCATGTCTTACCGAAATTACCCGGCAAAAACGTTGTTCCCAAAAAGCACAAAAAGGCCGGCGGTGGAAAACCGCCAGCCTTCGCACAACGCGCTGAAACTTACTTGATTTCAGCCTTCGCGCCGGCTTCTTCCAGCTTCTTCTTGGCTTCTTCAGCAGCAGCCTTCGGTACCGATTCCTTAACAGGCTTCGGTGCACCGTCGACCAGGTCCTTCGCTTCCTTCAGGCCGAGACCCGTCAGTTCGCGAACAGCCTTAATGACCGAAACCTTGTTCGCGCCGACTTCCGTCAGGTTGACCGTGAATTCGGTTTGCTCTTCAGCAGCAGCTGCAGCACCGCCGCCTGCCGGGCCTGCCACTGCAACAGCAGCTGCCGACACGCCAAATTTTTCTTCGAACGCCTTGACCAGCTCGTTCAGTTCCAGAACCGACATCGAGCTTACTGCCTCGAGGATGTCATCTTTTGCGATTGCCATTTGAAATACTCCTAAATTGAATTCGGATACAGCCAGCGATCAATCACGCTCGACTGAAGTGCGTTACGCAGCGGTTTCTTCGCCCTGTTTCTTTTCTGCCAGCGCGGCCAGAGCGCGCGCAAAGCCGGAAACAGGTGCTTGCATAACGTACAACAGCTTGGAGAGCAGTTCTTCGCGGCTCGGGATGTTTGCCAGCGCTTGCACGCCAGCCTTGTCCATCACCTTGCCTTCGTAGGAACCAGCCTTGATGATCAACTTGTCATTGCTCTTGCCGAAGTCGTTGACGACCTTAGCAGCGGCAATGGCATCTTCCGAGATGCCGTAGATCAGGGGACCGGTCATCTGCTCTGCCAAAGGAGCAAACGGGGTACCTTCGACAGCGCGACGCGCCAGCGTGTTTTTCAACACGCGAAGGTAAACCTGTTGCTCACGCGCTTTCGCGCGCAGCTTGGTCAGATCGCCAACCGTGATCCCACGATACTCAGCCAGAACCACGGTCTGGGCTTTCGCGACTTGCGCGGCAACCTCAGCGACGACGGCCTGCTTGCTTTCTTTGTTGAGTGGCACGGTTAACCTCCAGATTCGATACACGCAGCGTGCGCCTTGTGTACCGCGTTCAATAACGGCGTCCGACCAGTCAGGAGTATTTCGACCGCCCGACGCCCACATTGCTGCGGAGATCGAACGGTTTCATCACTACAAAACCTTTTCGGGTTCGCCATCTGCGTTGGCTTTGCATTAAGGGATCGCCTACCTGCTGCGTTCCCGCCAACGGTCTTTGACAACCGGTCGCGCGATGCAAACTGCCATCTTGCGACCGCCCAAAGCCCATAAAAACCGCCTCGACTCACATCGAGGCGATGAAATTTCTTACTGTGCTGCGATCGATGCCTGGTCGACGCGAACGCCAACACCCATCGTGCTCGACAGCGCAACCTTGCGCAGGTACACACCCTTGCTCGTTGCCGGCTTCGCCTTCTGCAGCGCGTCGACGAGAGCGTTCAGGTTGCTACGCAGAGCCGTCGGCTCGAACGAAGCACGGCCGATCGTGGCGTGGATGATACCGGCCTTGTCGACACGGAATTGCACCTGACCAGCCTTGGCGTTCTTGACTGCGGTTGCGACGTCCGGCGTAACCGTGCCGACCTTCGGGTTCGGCATCAGGCCGCGCGGGCCGAGGATCTGGCCCAGCGTACCGACGACGCGCATCGTGTCCGGCGAAGCGATCACGATGTCGAAGTTCAGATTGCCGGCCTTGACTTGTTCAGCCAGGTCTTCCATACCGACGATTTCGGCGCCGGCTGCACGAGCTTGCTCAGCCTTTTCACCCTGCGCGAACACTGCCACGCGAACCGACTTACCGGTACCAGCCGGCAGCACGACCGAGCCGCGAACCACTTGGTCCGACTTCTTCGCATCGATGCCGAGTTGCACTGCAACGTCGATCGACTCGTCGAACTTCGCGCTTGCGCACTCTTTCACGATCGACAGAGCTTCGTCGATCGCATACAGCTTTTGACGATCGACCTTGGCTGCAAATGCCTGCAGACGCTTTGAAAGCTTAGCCATTTACACGCCCTCCACGGTGATGCCCATCGAGCGGGCGCTACCAGCGATCGTACGAACCGCTGCATCCAGGTCAGCCGCCGTCAGATCGGGCATCTTGGCCTTGGCGATGTCTTCAGCTTGAGCGCGCGTGATCTTGCCGACCTTGTCGGTATGCGGTTTGCTCGAACCCTTGTCGATCTTCGCTGCCTTCTTGATCAGAACCGTAGCCGGCGGCGTCTTCAGAACGAACGTGAAGCTCTTGTCCGCGAACGCGGTGATCACGACAGGAATCGGCAGACCCGGTTCCATTGCTTGAGTCTGCGCGTTGAACGCCTTGCAGAACTCCATGATGTTCAGGCCGCGTTGACCCAGTGCTGGGCCGACCGGCGGCGACGGGTTGGCTTTACCTGCAGGAATCTGCAGCTTGATAAAGCCAATGATTTTCTTTGCCATGTTGAAAACCTCTGTGGAACGCCGCATTGGTACATGCGGGCGTTCAGTGAGTAGTAGCGCGCGTTCGCCGGCAAACCGACTACTTACGCTCCTCAACGGCCATGACGCGGACCGTAAGCGCGAAATACGGGACGCACCGATTGGCGCGTCCCGCAGAATTCTGGATTACAGCTTTTCGACCTGGCCGAATTCCAGCTCGACCGGCGTTGCGCGGCCGAAGATTGTAACGGAAACACGGACGCGCGATTTTTCGTAGTTCACTTCCTCGACGCTGCCGTTGAAATCCGTGAACGGACCGTCCTTCACCCGCACCATCTCGCCTACTTCGAACAGGGTCTTCGGACGCGGCTTTTCCACGCCTTCCTGCATTTGCGACATGATCTTCTCGACTTCCCGCGGGGAAATGGGGCTCGGACGATTACGCGCGCCGCCAACGAAGCCCGTCACCTTTGCCGTGTTTTTCACGAGGTGCCACGTTTCGTCGGTCATTTCCATTTCCACGAGCACATAGCCCGGAAAAAAACGACGCTCGGTCACCGACTTGTGACCGCCCTTCACCTCGACCACTTCTTCAGTCGGAACGAGAATTTGACCAAACTGGTCTTGCATGCCGGCACGTTCGATGCGCTCCTGAAGCGCGCGTTGCACGCTCTTCTCCATGCCGGAGTAGGCGTGCACGACGTACCAACGTTTGCCGCTCGGGGATGCCGGAGTATCGCTCATATCATTTCCAACCCAGAATCACCGAGAAAATCGCCCATTCGATGGATTTATCGCTAACCCAAAGAAAGATCGCCATGACGAACACGAAGCCGAACACTACCAGCGTTGTCTGGGTGGCCTCTTTGCGAGTCGGCCAGACAACCTTACGGACTTCTTTATACGAATCTTTGGCGAAAGCGATGAAACCCTTGCCAGGCGCGGAGAGAAGACCGACTGCAACACCCGCGATCGCGCCAACAGCCAAGGCGGCTCCGCGGACGTACCATTCTTGGCCGCTGAGCCAGAAGAACCCCACGAACCCGGCCAAGACCAACAATACGCCCGCGACAAGCATCAGCTTGTCGCCGGATGTATTTACAGTTTCGACGGAAGGATTCGCCATAACACCTTAACGAAGCGCCACATACGGCGCGAGAGTTGGCAGGGGCAGAGGGAATCGAACCCCCAACCTTCGGTTTTGGAGACCGACGCTCTGCCAGTTGAGCTATACCCCTAAACCATTTTGGGGTTGACGACACCGCCAACCCCGAAACTATCGATCAACGAGAACTATCTGGCGTTACTCGAGGATCTTGGCAACGACACCTGCGCCGACGGTACGGCCACCTTCGCGGATTGCGAAACGCAGACCTTCTTCCATCGCGAT
>NZ_JAWRXB010000247.1:0-312 GCF_046535245.1 Paraburkholderia sp. SIMBA_030 | reverse complement strand
ATCCGTCCAAGCCGTAACGCTGTTGGAGCCGCTGGCCGACGGCCAAGGCCCAAGGCGCGTGGACCGGCATGCCGAACGGGCTGTGGAGGACCACCCGCCAGTCGCCGAGTTCGTCATGGAACCGTTCAACCACCAAGGTTCGGTCACTGGGCACAATCTCCGTGGCTTCCTTTTGCTCCCTGAGGTACTGGAGCAGGTTGCTGGCGGCGAAAGCGTCCAGGCCGCTGGCTTGGCAGCGTTCCATGGCTGGTGCGTCGTCGGCAGCGGAGAGTTCCCGGATGAAGGCACCAGGGCGCGGCCCAGATCCACGGG
>NZ_JAWRXB010000246.1:0-312 GCF_046535245.1 Paraburkholderia sp. SIMBA_030 | reverse complement strand
AAAGATCTTCACAAAGAACAGCGCGAGCACATATCCGGCCGCCCCTTCCAGCGAAAAAAAGAAGAGGAACGTGTGGGAGAACGCATCGAGCTGACGAGACGCCATGAACAGGCCCGCGAGACCGACCAGAAAGACGATGACAATCGCGCCACGTGACGCAAACAGCCGGGCGAAAGGCAAGGTGCTACTGAGGAAGGTGTCGGGTTTGACGAGTGGCACGCGGATGAAAAGGTAGTTGTGCAGCAGCCATGATACGGGGCCGCGACGCCGATCCTGCTGCCGCCTGTAGACGGATTTCCAGCCCGAAACCGG
>NZ_JAWRXB010000245.1:0-312 GCF_046535245.1 Paraburkholderia sp. SIMBA_030 | reverse complement strand
GTATCACTATATCTGGCTGCGTGATAACTGCCCATCGGCTTTTCATCCGCACACTGGCGAGCGTAGCTTTGATTTACTGAGTGTCTCAAAAGATATCCATCCACTATCCGTCTCTTTTGATGATACAACGCTGACGATTGAATGGTCAGAACAAGCGCATATCAGCCACTTTGAACAAAGCTGGTTACGTGAGTTTGGGCTTTGGCATGGATCATATTGTCCCACGCTTGTACTTGCTCATCCGTCTCACCTTTCCAGCTAGCAAGCGCACGAATGATACCGTCTTGATCGCATTCTGCCATCGCCCAGATC
>NZ_JAWRXB010000244.1:0-313 GCF_046535245.1 Paraburkholderia sp. SIMBA_030 | reverse complement strand
GTGCCGACAAGACTTCTCAATCGTCGCCTGATGGCAAGCAATGTGAAATTGCGGTGGCAATGCGCAATCTCATCAACAAGGCCACATCTTTTATCTATATCGAGAATCAATTTTTTGTTTCAGGGTTTGGCATCGAGCATACAAATCCCGATACCACCGCAGCCAACGTAACGTCTTCACAGCCGCTATCCGGACCTGCCGCACAGGTTAAAGGGCAAGGATTTGGTGAGTGGGCAACCCGGCGAACTTCAGAGCACGCCGAAGAAGCGCCGAAGAATTTCATTTGTGAAATGCTGGGTCATCGGATCGGGCG
>NZ_JAWRXB010000243.1:0-313 GCF_046535245.1 Paraburkholderia sp. SIMBA_030 | reverse complement strand
TGCGGTAAACGATTTAATGCCTGATTGATATCTGTGCGCAACTGGCCAGCATTTATGCCAGCTGATGTTAACAAAGGACTAACCGAACCCCCTTCCTGATTCAGCAGGGCGCTCATTAAATGAAGTGGTTCGATGAATTGGTTGTCGTGCCCGAGTGCAAGTGATTGGGCATCGGCAAGAGCAAGCTGGAATTTATTAGTAAGACGATCCAGACGCATAACTCCTCCCATAACGGATCAAAGTTGCTACTGGAGATTAAATGAGGTCATCCCTCAATTATTCAAGGTTATTGACCAGATTAATGTGAAAAGAA
>NZ_JAWRXB010000242.1:0-313 GCF_046535245.1 Paraburkholderia sp. SIMBA_030 | reverse complement strand
CGCAGGTCATACCGAAGCCGCTCACATCGGGCGAGCTGCAGCAGCTTTCTCGACCAGCAGCACGGTATTCGCTGAGCGTGGCTAGCGCACATCAGTGAGCCGCTTGTCAGTCAGGAGATATCCGAGCCGGCCGGGCAGTCCACGAAGGACGTGCGCACCGGTGACTGTTGAGCGCTACGGTTCCGCCGACGTTCGCAACCTAACTAAACGAGGACGCATCATGCGAGTAGCACACGTTGCCTTGTGGACCCGAGACCTCGCCGGCGCAGGAAGCTTCTGGAAGCAGTATTTCGACGCGGAGGTCGGAGCGCGA
>NZ_JAWRXB010000040.1:0-22697 GCF_046535245.1 Paraburkholderia sp. SIMBA_030 | reverse complement strand
CTGCCAGGAACCACCACGCGTGGCCTAACAATAGCCGAAGCCCGGTTCATGGTCCGTGTGCGGTTTTTGCAAAAAAAACTGGCTTCTTTCGTGCAAGAGACGAAGGTCATGGCGGCTACCGGACGGGTAATCACAATTTGTATGGAACATGAAGCGTGAGATCCCTTGCGTATGTCCATCTCTCTAGCGGAAGCTCCGATGGCTGTATGCAGCCGGCCGCCCCGTTCGGGGCAACACTGAGAGGCGAATGTCAGCTGCCGAAGCGCATCGGCCATATGAGCATCCATTTGCTCAGGTAGAGGAATGACGGGAACTGGCCGTACTGAGTTCGACGGCCCCAGCACGGCTTGCCCTCGTTGCCGCTCACCCGCATCCGTCTGCCGGTCCCCAGCCCCGAGCCCCGGCCAGCGACGGTGAACGGCGAACGCGACGAACGGCGAACGACGAACGACGAACGCTACCGCATCCCCAGCAGTTTTACGATTGGCGCTCCGGCCAGAACGTGACGGTCTGACCGTCGACATTACGAAGCGACGAGGTCCAGCACGCGCAGAACCTCTGTCCATCCCACTTCAACCAACACGTGTCCTGTCTTCCGGCCGAAGTGGCTGCCTGGGCCGGTTCGCCAGGCCAAGTCGGCGCGGTCGCCGCAACGGTATAAACGCGCAATGATCGCAGAGGCTCATCTGTAGCCCCGTATTCCCGCAACGTCGAGTCGAGTTCGATCAGATCGGCCGCACCCACACGCCTATGTCGGTCGAGACAAGCAGTAAAGCGAACACCAGCCGAGCCGATTTCCGACATATAGAAATGCTCCGCAGACGCGTGCCTCGTCACTTTCTATCAACTCATGTGCGCGGAGACCCTGAAAGTCCCTCAATGGGCCTCGAGCGGTCGGTTGCCCATGCTGTCCTAATGTTGATGTATCGCAAATGTACGTCCCATCAACCATAAAGTTTCAGGTGATTCCGCCGTAGACCATCTATGTGGCGTTCACTTAAATTTTTGACAAGTAAGTTGCGGACCTGGCCGAATCGGCCTGGGCGCAGCACGTGCGGCCGAGGTGTTTTTCTGGACATTCGGCTAGGCAGCCCAACGGAGACAAGCCCAAATGCTGAAAAATCTGTCGATTCGCACCTGCCTCACTGCGATGGTGATGTCCTTTTTCGTCGCGCTGCTAGTCGGCGCCGCCGCTGGGCTACTGTCGTTGCGCTCGAGCAACGCGTCGCTGCAGCAGATGTACACCGTTGACACGCCGGCAGTTGCCGACCTGGAAGGCAGCGCCGGACAACTGCTGCGACTGCGCCTGGCACTGGCGACATACGCGTCGCTGATCGACCTGAACGATCAGGACGGTGCGAACGCGGTGCTCAAGCGCTTTGATCTGTACCGGAAAGTATCCGACGAACGCCTTGCCCACTATATGAGCCGCGCGAGTTCTGATGCCGATGAGCAGCGTCTCATCAAGGACATGCAGGACAAGCGCGATACGTTCTTGCACGAAAGCGTCGAGCCGGCGTTGGCCGCGTTGAAGTCCGGCGACAGGACCGCATTTCAGCAATTGCAGGCGCACAAACTGCCATCGCTCTATAGCGCGTACGAAAAGGCGATGCTCGCGCTTGAACAATTGCAACTCGATCATGGCGCGCAGCGCTATCAGGATGCGCAGGATCTGTTCTACGCAATCTGTATTGCGGTTGCGATCGGCATGGTGGTGTCGCTGCTGGGTTCGTGGGTCGGACGTGCGGTGCTGGTGCGTGCGATTGTCGGTCCCGTCGACGCGACCATTTCACAGTTTCAGCGGATGGCTAACGGTGACCTGACGAGCCAGATCGTCGCGACCGGCAACAACGAAATGGGGCTGCTGGCCGCGGCATTGTCCAAGATGCAGGACTCGTTGATCGCCACGGTGAACACGGTGCGTCAGGGGACTGAATCCATCGATACGGGCGTAAGCGAGATTGCCGCGGGCAACGCCGACTTGTCGCAACGTACCGAGGAGCAAGCTGCATCGCTGGAGGAGACGGCGGCCAGCATCGAACAACTGACCTCGACGGTCAAGCAGACCGCTGACAACGCGAAGCAGGCGAGTTCGCTGGCGCAAGGTGCATCGAGCCTGGCCGCTCAGGGCGGCGACCTCACGGAACAGGTGGTGGGCACGATGCACGGCATCGTCGACGATTCGCGGCGAATTGCCGACATTGTCGGCGTGATCGAGGGGATCGCATTCCAGACCAATATTCTGGCGCTGAACGCGGCGGTTGAGGCGGCGCGCGCGGGCGAGCAGGGGCGTGGCTTTGCGGTGGTGGCGAGCGAGGTGCGGTCGTTGGCGCAGCGAAGTGCTGCGGCGGCCAAAGAGATCAAGGGGTTGATCGACGCATCGACTGCGCGGGTACAGGCGGGCTCGCAACTGGTCGAGCGATCGGGGTCGACGATGACCGAGATTGTCGACGCGATTGCTCGCGTGAGTTCGATTATGAGTGAGATTGCCGCTGCCGCGATTGAGCAGAGTACTGGGATCGATCAGGTCAATCTTGCTGTCGCACAGATGGATGAAGTGACGCAACAGAATGCCGCGCTTGTTGAGCAGGCTGCGGCGGCGGCTAGTTCGCTTGAGGAGCAGGCTCGGAGGTTGACTTCGGTGGTGGCTGTATTTCAGACGGGCAGTGGCGTTTCTTCTTTTGCCGGGCGGCGAGGTGGGGCTGTGGCTGCGCAGGGTAAGATTGAGTCTGGTGAAGTTATTGCGGTTTGAGGTTGTCTGTTTGCCCCAATGCCCCAGGCAAACAGACAACTCCGCCGGAAGGGCAACAACCAAACCCTTCATTGCATGGCGGCATAATACTTGGCCAAACTATCAATCTCGCCAGGCGTCATCTGCCTGGCCACATTCCGCATCTGTTCGTTGATGTCGTTACGCCGGGCTCCGGAAACAAACGCCCGCATCTGCGCAGCGAGATAAACCGACGACCGACCGGCGCGGCAATCGCCGTGCTGACATGCGTGCTTGCAGTTTGTTGACTGCGGGACTGTTCGCGTCGCTCCCTCTTGTGACGGCAGTAACCGGCATGCACCACGCGGCGATGACCTCGGTGTTCGCACTGGTGATCGCGCTGGGCGGTGTGTGCGCTTCCGCATAGCACGGCGTCGCCGTCACGGAGCTTGCGACGCTTGCGGGTACGAGCCGCGCCGGCACCGCGCTGGCGATGGGTAATACCTGCGTCTTCCTCACACTATTTCTGACGCCGCTGGCGATTCCGCCCTTGTTGTCGGTGGGCTCGTGGCCGATGGTGTGGGCAGTCGCGAGTGTGTGTGCGCTGACTGCATTGCCGGTGTTTCCGCGCGCGGCTCGTGTGGCAAGGGTGGATCGAACCGTCATGGCCTATCAGATTTTCTCCCGGATTCAGAACACTCCGATTTCCGCCATTTCGTAGCAGTGGTTTTATGACCGGGCCTGGCTCTCCGTCCGAAACTAGGGGCCGCCGAAGCATGTGCGGCGCGAGCTGCGCTATGCCTACACGCGTGCTGAAAACGCCTACGACAAACGGGAAAAATCATGGTGAACCTTCGAGTCGTTCTGGCGGACGATCATCCCTTTGTCCTGCTCGGCGTTCGTGCCGCGCTGGACATGTATCCCGGTGTCACGATCGTCGGTGAGGCCGCCACGCCAACTTCATTGATCAAACTTTTGCAGAGTACGCCATGCGATGTGCTCGTCACCGACCTCGCGATGCCCGAGGCATTCGGTGCAGTCGAAGACGGCCTGGGGCTTATCAGGCGAATCCGACATGGCTGGCCATCGCTGCGCATTGTGGTGATGACGACTCTGACGAATACCGCGATCTTGCGCTCCATCGTGTCAGACGGCGCAGTCAGCGCGCTAAGCAAAATCGAAGCAATGGATGAACTCTGGCAGGCGATTCAGGCGAGTGGCAACGGTGAGATCCACATCGGCCGCTCGATCGTCGAAGCGCTTGCTCAACCCCAACGCGAAGCATGCGACCTGCCGCCGATTCCGCGTTTGCCTCAACGACAGGCAGAAATCATAAGAATGTTCGTACGTGGTCAGTCGATCTCCGAAATTGCTGCAACGCTCGGATGCCATCGCCGCACAGTTAGCCGACAGAAGCGCGACGCGATGGCCAAACTTGGTGTCGTCAACGATCCCGGTCTCTTTGCTTATGTCCGGGCGCATGGGTTACATGAATGTTAGGTCGTATATCTAAGTAATTATCCGGTTGAGCAAAATCGATCAATTCGGAGCGATCTTATTCCTATTGGCAGAGGAATGTTCAATGATCGCGACATCGCCCGTTCATCCGAAGAGAGCGACGGGAATTCAGGATACGGGGGGAGAAAGGAAGATGAACGACAACGTTGACATAAGTACACCTATTCGTACCATCATTGCGGACGATCATCCACTTGTTCTGCTGGCGATCGAAAGTCTGATGGTGGGTTATCCGAACATGCAGATCGTCGGTCGCGCGGCAGACGCCACGGAGCTGTTCATGGAAGTCGACCGCATTCCGTGCGACCTCGTTCTGATGGACCTCTATATGCCGGGAGGCTTCTATGGCGGCGGGCTGGAATCTGTCAGGCAGTTCAAGGTGCGGTACCCCGGTGTCGCGCTCGTCGTACTTACCATGGAGACCAAAGCCGACGCGTTAAAAAAGGTCATCGCGCTCGGCGTGGACGGGCTGGTGAGCAAGCGAGACCGGATCGATCTGATTCACGTCGCAGTGGTCGCGGCTCTCGCGCGTGAATGCTATCTCGGGCCAGCGGTTCGATCGTTGATCGACGACTCGACGGTGGCGCAGCGGCGCGATTTTGTCCGGCAGATGTTGTCGCGCCGCGAACTGGAGGTGTTCACCCAATACGCCTCCGGACTCGGCGTAACGGAGATCGCTGCGCAGGTAGGGCGCAGCGTCAAGACGATCAGCGCGCAGAAATGTACTGCGATGCGCAAGCTCGGCCTCTACAGCGACGCGGAGTTGTCCCGCTTCGCCGTCGAATACGGCGTAGTGCCCGACGATGGCGGGCAAAACCGGCGCTGAGCCGGCAAGGCGTCGTGCCGCTCAGGCGGTGCGATGAACAAAAAATACGCTTGGTATAGCCCGGGGATGCACATCGTGTGCAGGGCGTGCCAGCTGATAAGACAACAACAAAATGACACAGAAGATCCGCGTCATCGTGGCCGACGATCATGCCTGCGTTCGCCTTGGCGTCATCCGTCTGCTGCAAGCCGTGCCGCACGTCGAAATAGTCGGCGAAGCGACCGATACCGAAACCCTGGCTGAGCTGCTCGACGCGCATGCGTGCGACGTCGTCGTGTCGGACATCGGCATGCCGGGCATTCATGGCGGCAATAACGCCGTGTCGTTCCTGCGCCGGCTGTTGCGGGTTCGGCCCTATCCCTGCGTCGTCGTACTGACGATGATCTGCCATGCGCACATGCTTTCGGGCCTGTTGCATATCGGTGTGGCCGGCATCGTCGACAAACGCGACACCACGACGGCGTTGATCGATGCGATCAATGCCGTCGTTGCCGGCGACATCTATCTGTCGGATCAGGCGCGCATCGCGATCTAAGCAGCCGAGACTCCGCCGCAACCTCGCATGGGCGTGCTGAGCGCGCGCGAATGGGAGGTCTTCCAGCTCTATGTGCAAGGCTTCGCGGTCTACGAGATCGCGGCGCGCCTGCAGCGCAGCGGCAAGACCATCAGCACGCAGAAGCGGAGTGCGATGCGCAAGCTCGGCCTTGAAACGGAAAACGATCTCATCGAATACGCGAGACAGATAGGGCTGACCTGACAGGCTTGTGAGAATAACTAACAGTTTCCGTCGATTGTTCTTATGAAATTAGGAGTCGTCTGATTGGTCGCGCGGTCTCGTTATTCCATAGTTCTGGGCTAACGGCGGCTCCTTGCGCGCTCATCCGACAACACGCTTCATTTCGTCATGCTGAGCGGCACCGAGCTTGTTAACCAATCTAAGCAGAAGGCTTGTGGTTCTAACGCGGCGCCGCCTGCCTTGTGGGTAAATAATCGGACTGGGAGGCGTGATGGCAGCGCTAGGCAAGGGGTTGTTGGTGGAGGGTGCCGGAACGGCTTGGCTAGTGTTCGTCGGCTGCGGCAGCATCGTATTGAACAATGGCGCCGTCCAGCAGAGTTACGGTGTGCTCGAGGTGTCGCTGGCGTTCGGTTTGGCGCTGGCCACGGCCAATTACATGTTCGGCGGTATCTCCGGTGCGCATTTCAACCCGGCTGTCACGGTCGGCTTCGCGATCGCGCAACGTTTCCCGATTCGGGATCTGTTGCCCTACCTTGCCGCCCAAATTCTCGGGTCGATTGCCGGTGCAGCCCTGCTGGCTTACGTGGCGAGCGGCCGACCAGGCTTCGAACTGGCCGCAAGCGAGTTTGGCGCGAATGGCTTCGGCGATCATTCTCCTTCGGACTATCAATTTCACTCGGCGCTTGCAATTGAGCTTGCGTTGTCGTTCGTTTTCGTCACTGTAAGTCTGATGGTGAGCGAGCGGCGAAGCTTGAAACCGATCGCGCCGCTCGTCGTCGGCGCATGTCTGATGCTCGTCTATATGGTGTCGATTCCGATCACCAATGGCTCGATCAATCCCGCTCGCTCAACCGGCCAGGCGTTGTTCGTCGGCGACTGGGCACTCGACCAGCTCTGGTTGTTCTGGGCCGCGCCTATGTCTGGCGGCGCCGCCGCAGGTGCCCTGTTCTCGTTTCTACGGGGCAAGTCGGCCGGCCGCCCCGCGGCGCTCTCCAGCGAGCACGGCGAGCCTGTGTGAGCGCCGCATTACAGCCATTTCCCGGAATCTCCCATGAAGCTCCAAGACGGTGTCGCCATGAGCTGGGCGCCGAGACGCGTATCGCGGTGGCTGATCGTCGTGTTCGCGTTTTTCGTCGCGCACATGTCCGCAGCGTTCGCTCAGCCGTTTGCCAGTTCATCTCATCCGCAGGTCGCGGGCGCTTTTCCTGCGAAATTGACCGTTGGCGTGCTGGCGAATGGCTGGCAGCCGTTCGACGCTCTCGAAGACGGCCAGCTGACGGGCTTGAGCGCCGACTACCTGCGCGCACTGGTGGGCCCGAACGTCGTTATCGAAGGCAAAGCGTTTCTGGACATGCCGCAACTGCTGGCCGCGGCCTGTGCCGGCAATGTCGATCTCGTGATGAGCCTCGCCCGGACGCCCGAGCGCGAACGCTGCTTCAGTTTCACGGCACCGTATCTTCGTGCAACAACTTCGGTGGCGGTCAGGCGGGACCGTGAAGCATATGCAGGGCCCGCTCAGCTGACCGGTGCACACCTCGCCATAGAGAAAGGTTTTGCGCTCGAAAGATCGCTGCGCGAGCGCTTTCCGCGCGCGCGGATCGAAACTTTCGCTACTACCCATGCGGCGCTGTCGGCGGTCGCGCATGGCGACGCCGACGCCTATCTCGGTTTTACCCCGGCCGTCCGGTACGCGTTGGCGACAGAGGCGTTTCGCAGCCTGCACGTCGCGTTCGAGGAAAGCGGCAAAATCTCCGGCCTGCGCTTTGCGGTGCCGCGCAATCGCGCCGCGCTGCGCGACCAGCTCGACCGGGCGCTCACGTCGATGAATCCGGCCGACGGTGCGGCGATCCGCGTGCGCTGGCTATCCGGCAGATTCGACGCGCAAGCGGCCTCCGCTGCGCGGCGCCTTGTGCTGACATCGCAGGAACAGGCCTGGCTGCGTTCGCTGCCGCCGTTGCAGGTGGGGTTCGACAACGGCTGGCCGCCTTTTAGCTATGTGGACGAATCCGGTCATCCTGCCGGCATCGCGGCCGAGTATCTGGATTACCTGAGCCGCACGTTGGGCATCGTGTTCAATCGCGCCCGCTCCGCCGACTGGCCCGCGACCATCGAAGCCTTCCAGCGCGGCGAACTGGCTATCCTCACATCCTACAGCCATGATCCGCGTCTGAAGAACGCGCAACACACGCGCGCATACGAAAGCTATCCGCTCGTGATCGTCGGACGTGAAGGTGAGCCGGCCGCACAGGCACTCAACGATTTCGCCTCGCGCCGCATCGTGGTCTCGCCGCATATCGCCGGTTCGATTTCGCTCGCGATCGAGAATATTCCGGCAACCCATGTGGTCGTCGCGCCCAGTCTCGACGAAGCGTTAAGGATGGTCGCGAACGGCCAGGCAGACGTGGTGGTCGGCAACGTGGCTGCCGTCGATGTTCTGCTCAAGCAGCGTTACGCCGGCGTCCTCAAGATCCTCGGAACGGTCAGCGAATCCGACGCGCTCGGCTTTGCCGTTCGCCCCGATCTCGGTCCGCTCGCCGGGTTGATCGACCGTGCCTTGCTAGCGATGCCGCCCGCCGAAAAGCAGCGCATCCGGCAGAAGTGGGTGACCGGCGGCACGGGTGCGCAGGGAACCTGGAGCGTCACTGCAGTGCGCCTGCTGCCATTGCTGATCGCCATCGGCGTCGTGCTGCTGGTCACGCTGCGGGCTTATCTGCTGCTGCAACGCGAAGTGCGGCTGCGCAAGCAGACCGAACGCGAACTCGCGTCACAGCTGAACTTTCAGGAAACCATGATGGAGATGGTCCCGTATCCGCTTGTCGCCAAAGATCTGGATGGCCGTTACATCGCGATCAACCGGGCGTATGAGGAGGCGAGCGGCTTGCACCGCGAAGCGGTCATCGGGCGCACCGCTTTGGATGTCCACGCATGGGGCGATACAAACAGCCGCGTCGTGGATGACATGACGCGCAACTTGCAGACAAGCAGCGAGTCGGCGAAGGTGGAGCTTCAGTTCGAAGGCTGCGCCGGCGACTCGCGGCATGGCTTGTTCTGGACCCGGATCTGTCACGGCGCTGACGGTAAGGCGAGTTGCGTGCTCGGAACCATGGTCGACATTACCGATATCCGGCGCACCGAAATGCTCGCGCGCGAAACCGAGCGCCGTTTGTTCGATGTGACGCGCTCATTGCCGGCGGTCGTGTTTCAACTACGGCGCACAGCGGACGGTGTGTACTCATTCCCGTATATCGGCGGCGATACGCAGCATCTGCTGGGCGGCGGCGAGATCGATTTCCGACGCGTGTGCGCGGAAGACCGGCCTTTCTTGCTGGCTGAACTGGAACGATCGGCTCGCTGCGAAACACCGGTCCATGTTGAGTTTCGCTTCGACGGCGAACATGACCTCAAGTGGGGGCGCGCGGAGTTGGTGCCGCGCCGCGAGAATGATGGCAGCGTCGTGTGGAGCGGCTACTGGGTGGACGCGAGTCTGGAGCACGCGCGCTCGGAAGAGCTGGCGCGAGCGCGCGATGTGGCCGAAGCGGCGTCGCGGGCCAAAGATGATTTTTTCGCCATGATGAGTCACGAAATCCGCACGCCGATGAACGGTGTGCTCGGCCTCGTCGAAGTGTTGGAGCGCACGCCGCTCAATGCGGATCAGGGAGGAATGCTCAGCATGATTCACGAGTCGGCTGGCGCGCTGCTGCAGATTCTGGACGATCTGCTCGACTATTCGAAAATCGAAGCAGGGCAGCTGACGATCGAAGCCGAGCCCATCGACATGCGCGAACTGGTCGACAATGCGGTTGGTCTGCTGGCGGGCCGGGCTCATGAGAAGGGCCTGAAAGTGCGCGTGGATATTGCACCTGAGGTCGCCGCCAGGCTGCGAGGCGACAGCGTGCGATTGCGGCAGATCCTGTTCAACCTGCTGGGCAACGCCATCAAGTTCACCCTGGAGGGCGAGGTCGATGTGCGTGTCGCGGTCGCCGGGCAGAGCGGCGGCGCTCAGACGCTCGAAATGACCGTCGAGGACACCGGTATCGGCGTCGCACCGGAGGTGCAGGCGCAGCTGTTCGAGCCGTTCGTGCAGGCGGAGTCGTCGACCACCCGCCGCTTCGGCGGCACGGGTCTGGGCCTGACGATCTGCCGCAAGCTGACCGATCTGATGAACGGCGCACTCGAGCTGCACAGCGAGCCCGGTGTCGGCACCCGCATAACGGTGCGCCTCACCATGCCTGTCGAGTCGCCGCATTACTCGGTGAACGGCTTGCGCGGCAAGCGCGGCGTGGTGGCAACGGGCGACACGCGAGTGGCGCAGGCGCTCATGCATTTCGGCGAGGCGCTTGGACTCGAGTTGCGCCTGGTATCGCCCGATGCGGCGGAACTGGCCAAGCCTGACATGCTAGCGAACGTAGACCTGATCTTTGTGGGTGAAGATGTGGCGTTGCCATTGCCAGCAAGGGTGCCGGCGAGTTTGCGGCTCATCTGCCTCACCGGGAAACCGAAGCCGACCGGCTATCGAGTCCTCGACGACAACGTGCGAGTCAGCGTCAATCCCATTTCGTGGCGCGGTCTCGGTGCGGCGTGCGCCGCCGCGATGACCGGCTTGCCGTCGGCGGCGCCCCGTGCAGCGGGCCTGCCGCGCACGGAGGAGGGCGGCACCGTGCCACCGGACCGCGAGCGCGCGATCGCCAGTGGCCGGCTGATCCTGGTGGCGGAGGATCATCCGGTCAATCAGGAGCTGATTCGTCATCAACTGGCTCTGCTCGGCTTTGCCTGCGACGTAGCGAACGACGGTGCCGAAGCGCTGGCGGCGCTCGAACAAACCCGCTACGGTTTCCTGATCACGGACTGTCACATGCCGAACCTGTCCGGCTACGAACTGGCGCGACGCATCCGGAAGCGGGAGCAGGGCGGCGCGTATCACCTGCCGATCCTTGGGATTACGGCGAACACCGCGCCCGAGGACCTGAATCTATGCCGCGACGCCGGTATGGACGACTGCCTCGTCAAGCCGACCCGGCTCGCTACGCTGGGTGACTACCTGAGCCGCTGGTTCGGCAGCGACAGCGCGTGGCAAGCCTCGCCTGCTGAAACCGTCAGTACGCCGCCGATCGCCGCACCGGACGCGCGCGGCGGTGCCGAGCCGTTCGTCCCGGTCGATCTGAGTCACATGACGCAACTGTGGAGCAGCGAATCGACCGTCAAGGCCTTGCTCGACTCATTTGTTTCGTCGATGCGTGAAGATTTCCTGGCGCTGGAGCCGCTCCTCGAGCGCATTGACGTCGAGCGTCTGCGCGAGTGGCATCACCGGGTGGCTGGGGCGGTGAGCGTGCTGCAATATTCGCCACTGCTCAGCGCATTGGAAGACTATCGCCGGGACATCACCATCAAGACGCCGGAACGCGTGCGCAGCGACGGACTGCTGCTGGTGCGTAAATGCAATGCGATGCTGGATGGAATCGAGGAGCAAGCCGCGTTGCTCGCATGATGTGTCGTTGTGCGGCGATCCGGTCGTACGGTCCGCGGCCGGTGGCCTCGGCGCCGGCAGACGAGGCAGCAAAGTGAGGGGCAGAGCAGGAGGGCAAAAAAAACGCGGCCGAAGCCGCGTTGAAGATTTGGAGACATCCCTCGATGAAGGAGTCACTTCTCGCAAGTCGAAGCATAACCGGGCTCACGCAAAAGATTCATTACGAAATGCGCAATTAACTGTTTGGGAAATATCGATGAAAAGCGTCGACAGCGCGTTGTTTCGAACGTAGTCAACGGTGAATTCGACAAACAAACGTGTCTTCAGACTGACTACGCGCTGTCGCGTCGCACCGATCTGTACGCAGAAGGCGTGGCGCATATCGGCGCGAACACGTTCGAAGGATTTGCACTAGTATGTGGTGGCTCCGCGCGTGACCGGGTGTTCGGTGCGGCGGTGCATCAAGTCCGGAGAAGACGATGATTGCACTTCGAAAAATGAATCTCGCTGTGGTGTTGTGGGCGTTGGCGTCGGGTATCGCCTTCGCGGATACGGTGGCGTTGAAGGCGGACCTCGAGCCGTCGAGCGAAGTGCCGCCGCGTGTGAGTCACGGGCACGGCATGTTGAACGCCACGTTCGATACGTCGAGCAAAACCCTGCAATGGACGATCACCTATGAAGGGCTGAGCGGTCCGGCAACCGCCGCGCATTTCCACGGTCCGGCGCCGGTGGGGCAGAACGCCAAAGTCCAGGTGCCGATCGAGAAGGGCGCGCTCGCGAGTCCGATCAAAGGATCGGCGGCGCTTACCGAACAGCAGGTGACGGACCTGATGGCGGGGCAGTGGTACTTCAACGTCCATACGGGACAGAACCCGATGGGCGAGATTCGTGGGCAGGTTTTGCCGGCGAACTAGGGCGCTGGGCACACCACTTTCGGTGGAACAGGCGGTTTTCAAGATTAGAAGCCGCCGTCCACTGACGTTTTGGCGAATGCACGTACCATGACGGGACACTATCGAAGGAGCATGTCCCGATGAGCTGGCAAAGTGCGCTCGCGTGCTGGTATCTGCGCAGGCAGTTTTTACCGCAAACTCTCAAGCCGCGCATCAATGTTGAGAAAGCGCGCGCGCTAACGGCCAGGCGTGTCTGGTCGCCACGTGTGCCCGCCGGCTGGAATCTGCGCGAAATGTACGGGCCGGGCGATCAACCGTTGCGCGGCGAGTGGATCGAACGCATCGATGGCTCGTCCAACGTCGGGAACCAGCCGACGGTGCTGTATTTCCACGGCGGCGGCTATTACTTCTGTTCGCCGCGTACGCATCGCTCGATTGTGTTCGGTCTGGCGACACGTGCCAATGCGCCGGTCTTTTCGCTCGACTACCGGCTCGCGCCCGAGCATCGCTTCCCGGCGGCGCTCGATGATGCGACCGCTGCCTATCGCCAGTTGATCGTCACCGGCACGCCGCCCGAGTCGATCGTGATCTCCGGCGATTCAGCGGGCGGCGGTCTCGCGCTAGCCACGCTCGTCGCCTTGCGCGATGCGGGCGATCCTCTACCGGCAGGTGGCCTGCTGTTCTCGCCGTGGACCGATCTGGCCGCTGCCGGCGCCACTATCGGCTCCAATGACGGTCTCGATCCGATGTTCAGCGGCCGCGCGATCGCCCTCGCGGCGCAGGTCTATCTCGGCGGCGCCGCCGCCACGCATCCGTACGCGTCGCCGGTCTACGCCGACCTGCACGGCCTGCCGCCGCTCTACATGATGGCGGGCAGCACCGAGGTGCTGCTGGACGACTCGCAGCGCGTCGCCGACAACGCGCGCGCCGCTGGCGTGGTCTGCGAGTTCGAAGTGTGGAACAAGATGCCGCATGTGTGGCCGGTGTTCGCACCGTTTATCCCGGAAGCGAACCGCGCGCTCGACCGCGCCGCGGCTTTCGTGCTGCGCGTAACCAGTGAAGCGAACGGGCACAACGCCGCTCTTCAACCGTCGAGCGCGATGTCGATCGTCTGATAGGCGGCCTCGACCGTTTCCTGCCCGTATTGACGCTCCAGCCGCCGTACGGTGAAGTGGCCGTGCGCGACCTGCTGGAAGTGGTCGATGAACACCGTGTTGACCATCGCGCCGAGCACCGCGCCGATTGCCGGAATCGATTTGGCGGCGATCTGCTCGCTCACTTGCACCGAGAAGCGCGTGGCAATCGTGTTGAGCAGGCGCAGCAACGCAGCGGAGCCGTGCCCGGTGAAGCCCTTCGTCGCGATTTCGGATGAAGCTTTCGAGACCGCCTGCGCCAGCGCGCCGCGCATGATGAAGTAGCCGAAGTCGGCGTCGTCGTCGGCTTTCGATGTGCCGCCCATGCCCAGCACCGTCAGGCACTGCAGCTGCGTGTCGATCGACGACAGATCCTCGCCCTCGCTGCGCGCGATGTCGCAGATCGAGCGGAACATCAGCGTGGTCGTCACCGGCAACTCGACTGGCAGCGCGAACAGTCCAAATGCGCCGCCGGCCGCGCCGGTGGTCGCCACGGCGAATTTATGCAGCAGGTTGCTCGGCTTGTCGGGCACGCTCAGCGGCGCTGCGCCGTTCTGCCGTCCAAGCGTGCGCAGCGCGATCGACAGGCACTTGCGCAACGCCAGTTCCGTTGCATCCGTGATCTTTTCGTTGGCGAAAGCCGGCATCCGCGACATCAGCTTCTCCAACGGCGAACCGACGATGCTGGCCAGTTTCATCGTCAGAGCGGGACTTTCCAGCTGGTGTTTCGCGCGCCGCAGCGCGATCAGATCTTCATTCGATAAAGCTTGTGCAGCGAGCGAACTCGGCTCCATGTGCCTCCCTGGCGTCATGTGTTTTCCGTTCTTGAGTCGATTTGAATCGATTTGGCGGCGCGCTGAACCTCGCCGACGTCCCAGTTTGGAACGTCACGCCGTGGTATGATTCCGCATTGATTGACGAGTCAACTGTTGCACTATCAAAAATGGCTGTTCATACCGCTGTTCACCACTCGAGTGGGCAAGTTTTACCCTTCCGTGAATCGTTGCTGGCGATGCTCGGCATTTCCTTCGTCACGATGCTGGTCGCGCTCGACCAGACCGTGGTGGGGACCGCTTTGCCTACCATCGTGTCGGAGCTGAAAGGTTTCGAACTGTACGCGTGGGTCGCTACGTCGTACTTGCTCACCTCGGTGATCACTGTGCCGATCTTCGGCCGGCTCGGCGATTATTACGGGCGCAAACCGTTCGTGATCGCGTCGATTATCGTCTTCACCGCGGCGTCGGTGTTATGCGGCGCCGCCAACAACATGCTGTTTCTCGTGCTCGCGCGCGGTCTGCAGGGCATCGGCGGCGGCATGCTGGTCGGCACCGCGTTCGCCAGCATTCCCGATCTCTTTCCCGATTCTGTCGTGCGTCTGCGCTGGCAGGTACTGATGAGCTCGGCGTTCGGCATTGCGAATGCGGTGGGTCCGTCGCTTGGCGGTTTTCTCACGCAGTACTACGGCTGGCGCTCGGTGTTCTACGTGAATCTGCCGGTCGGCTTGCTGTCGCTGTTTTTCGTCTGGCGCTTTCTGCCACATCTGCGGCACGTCGAGCACGAAGGCAAGATGCGGCTCGATTGGCCCGGCGCGTTGCTGATTGCGGTGTCGCTCGGCTCGTTGCAATTGTTCGTCGAGTTGGTGCCGAAGCATGGCGTCACCTTCGGCGCGTTCGCGTTACTGGCGTTAAGCGTCGCGTCGGCGTTCGCGCTGTGGCAGTGGGAAAAGCGCTGTCCGACCGCGATTCTGCCGGTCGACATGTTCCGCAACCGCAGTCTCGCCGCGCTGTTCACGCTGGCGGTGCTCGGCGGCTTCACGATGTTCTCGCTGCTGTTCTACGCGCCGTTACTGTTCCAGGGCGGCTTCGGCATGTCGCCGAAAGAAGCGGGGCTCGTCATTACGCCGCTCGTCGTGTTCATCACGGTCGGCAGTATTGCGAACGGGCGGATCGTCTCGCGCGTGCGTAATCCGAATCTGATGCTGTACGTCGGCTTCGCGCTAGTGGCGCTTTCGTGCCTCGGCGTGGTTATCGCCACGCGTTCGATGCCGCAATGGATGCTGATGTCGTTCATGGTTCTCGGCGGCCTTGGTCTCGGTTTCGTGATGCCGAACCTGACGATCTTCGCGCAGCAGACGGCCGGCCGCGAGCACCTCGGCATCGCTACGGCGCTGCTGCAGTCGCTGCGGATGATCGGCGGGATGATCGGCACGGCGCTCACCGGCACGCTGGTCACCCACATGTACGCGAGCGGCGTGCGCAGCGCGCTGGAAAACGATCACGCGACTCAGTGGTTCGCCGATCTGGGCGACCCGCAAATCCTGATCAATCGCGATGCGCAAACCACCTTGCTCGGTCAGTTGACGCATGCCGGCCACAACGGCGCGATGCTGCTGGAAACCGCGCGCGAGGCGCTGGTCGCGGCGATTCATCTGGGTCTGGCGCTGGCGGCGATCATCGCTGTGGTGTCGGTGTGGCAAAGCCGCCGCGTGCCGCCGATCAAGCTCCAGCGCAAGCTCGAGCCGGTGATTCACGCGGACTGAATTTTTCGACTTACCGTTTTACTGACACATCATGGAAGAACAGGACCGCGTCGCAGTCGTGCAGCAATTCGGCCGCACTTATCGGGCGTTCATGTCGGCATTCGAGGCGCACGTCGGCCATCCGTTGCCGCGCTGGCGCATTTTGCTGGCGCTGCGCGAGCAGGCCGGCGAGTCGTCGCAGAAGCGGCTGGTCGAGCGCTTGCGTGTCGATCCGGGCGCGCTCACGCGGCAATTGAAAACGCTGGAAGGGCTCGGCTGGATCGCCCGCAGCATGGATACACGCGATAACCGCGTGACTAATGTGCGTTTGACCGAAGCGGGGCTGTCGGCGACCGAAGCCAGCATGCCGCGTCGTAATGCATTTCTGCACGACACGATGGCCGGGTTGCCGGACGACGCGCTGGCGGCGCTGTCGGGCGCGTTGAAGATGCTGGAAATGCGGATCGGCGAAGTGGCGGCCACGGCCAGCGCTGGCAGCGCCGCCGCTACGCAAGCGCCCGAAGCGGTGGGCGTCGACCCCGAGCGCCAGGTCTAAGCGAGTACGCCGCCGGGACGAGCGGCGCGCGACCTTGCGTTGAGCGCGCCGTTTTCAACATCGTCAGAAGAACGTTTCTATCACCTCGGTGACGCGATACGACGGATCGACCACCAGCACCTGACGCCACTTATCGAATGTCAGACAGGGGTGGGAGATGTCGAACGCGATCATGTCGCCGACCTTCAGATCGGCGCCGGCGGGAATCCGCATATACGCGTGCTGATCCATCAAGCCGAAAATCTCCCAGCCTTCGTTGGCCGCGACATCGCGCGGCGCCTCGGTGCCCGGACGATAGTGGCGCGCCGGTTCCGGCATGCCCGCGTCGAACGCGGAATCGCGCTTGCCCAGACCGATGATCGCGCGATCCGGTTCGGGAATCGACTGCACATACGCCCACAGTTGCAACGCCGGCAGCAAGCCTTCGCCCATTTTCTTCGCGACCGGATTGCGCGCGAAGATGTCCGTCTGCGCTTTGCGGTAGATGCCGACGTCGTGTGTCAGATAGCAGCCGGGGCGCAGTACGACTTCGACCTTGCCGGTTTCCGACGCCTTCACGAATTCCTCCGCGACCACGTCATACCAGGCCGAGCCCGCGCCCGACAGAACGGCCGGCGTACGGGCAAAACGCCCTTCGTCGACGAGCGTGCGCGTGACGGTAACAGCGCTCTGCAGAAACGCGCGCACTTCGGGTTCTTCTTTCAGCACGCCTTCATACAACTCGACGCCCGCCAGCTTCAACACGTTCGGATAGCGCGCGATCGCTTCGAGCACCGCGTTGCGCTGTGCTTCATCACGTACGCCGGTGCGGCCGCCCGGCACGCCGAGTTCGAGCAGCACCTGTAGCGATTTGCGCACGGACGTGAAGAACTTGCCCAACTGCTCGACGCCTTCAACCGAATCGACGAGGCAAAAGAACTCGAAATCGGGATCGCTCAGCAACTCGGCGACCATCATCATGTTGTGGCGGCCGACCAGCTGGTTGGCCATCAACACTCGCGAAACGCCGCCGTGATACGCCGCGCGCACCTGATGCGCGGTGGCGAGCGTGATACCCCATGCGCCGGTTTCGAGCTGACGGCGAAATAGCTGCGGCGACATGGTCGTTTTGCCGTGCGGCGCGAGCTTGACGCCGTACTCGGCGACGAACGCCTGCATCCATTTCAAGTTGTGTTCTACACGGTCCGCGTACAGCACTGCGGCGGGCAGACTCACGTCTTCGTTCAGCAGATTCCATTCGAGGCGCGCGGCATCCGTCAGTTGGATGCTGGTGCCCGGAACCATGCCCAAGCCCTTGCTATAAGGATCAATCGTTGCGCCCTGATAGTTTGTAACTTTCATGTCTCCCTGCTCCATCGTCCGGTTAAATTGAATCAAAGTTGACTTTACTATGTTACCGAAAGTACGATGGTTGAAGAAATGTTATTTAGTACCACGGTTTGCGCGGCCACGCTCACGAGCGGTTGCGCGGCCATCCCACCGTCTGCAATGAACTCTACCGCCGAACCGCTGGCTTTCGACATCGTCGCGCGCATTGCCGAATGCGCGCCGGAACTGCGTTCGGCCGAGCGTAAGGTCGCCGCGCTGATTCTCGACGATCTGACCGGCGCGTCGCGCGCCAGCATCGGTGCGCTCGCGCAGCAAGCCGAGGTGAGCGTGGCGACCGTGACGCGCTTTGCCAAGGCCGTGGGTTGCCGAGACGTGCGGGAGCTGAAACTGCGGCTCGCCCAAGCAGCCGCGGTCGGCCAGCGCTTTCTGCAAGCGGGCGGTCCCACGGACGTCCCCGAACCGATCGCCACCCGCGTGTTCGACGAAGTGCAGACCGCGCTTACCCATAACCATCAATTGCTGCGCCAGGCGCCGCTCGCCGAAGCGGCCGCCGCATTACGCGCCACGCGGATGATCTACGTGTTCGGCATGGGCGGCGGCTCGACCGCGCTCGCCGATGAGATGCGTTTCCGACTGGTACGTCTTGGCCGGCCCGTTGCGACCTATCAGGACGGCCTGTTGCAACGCATGGTGGCGAGCACGGTATCGCGCGAGTGCGTCGTGATCGCGCTGTCGACAACCGGCCGTGTGCCGGAGATGGTCGAGAACTGCCGGATCGCGCGCAGCTACGGCGCGACCGTGATTGCGCTGACTGCACCGGCTTCACCGCTCGCAAAACTGGCCGATTGGGTGATTCCGATCGTCGCTTTTGAGACCGATTTCATTTACAAGCCGTCGTCGTCGCGCTACGCGATGATGATGGCGCTCGATGTACTCGTCACCGAACTTGCCGTCAGTCAGGGTGACGAGAGCCGGGAATTGCTGCGCCGCATGAAGCACGCGCTCGACGCGCACCGCGGCGGCGGCGATCGACAACCGTTAGGAGACTGATCCATGCATTCGCATCCCGAAGCCGCCGATACGCTGATCGTCGGCGCGCAACTATATGACGGCACGGGCGCACCGCCGGTCGAACGCGACGTCGCGATCCGCGACGGCCGCATCGCGGCGATCGGCAATCTGTCGAACTGGCTCGCCGAAGAGGTGATCGAGGCCAATGGCCGCGCGCTGGCGCCGGGTTTCATCGACGTTCATACGCATGACGACACGCACGTGATCCGTTCGCCGCAAATGTTGCCGAAGATCACCCAGGGCGTGACGACGGTGATCGTCGGCAACTGCGGGATCAGTGCGTCGCCGGTCGCGTTGAAGGGCGAACCGCCCGATCCGATGAACCTGCTCGGCGAGCGCGACGCGTTCCAGTATCCGACCTTTGCTGAATACGTAAAAGCGGTCAATGCCGCGCGGCCTGCGGTGAATGTCAGCGCGCTGATCGGGCATACGGCATTGCGCAGTAACCAGATGGACCGGCTGGATCGCGCGGCGACGCCGCAGGAAATCGAAGGCATGCGCGCGCAACTCGAAGAGGCTCTGTCGAATGGCGCGTTGGGTCTGAGTTCGGGGCTCGCATACGGTTCCGCGTTTTCCGCGCCGACCGAAGAAGTGATGGCGCTGGCCGAGCCGCTCGCTGCCGCTGGCGCGCTGTACACGACGCACATGCGCACCGAGTTCGACGCTATTCTCGACGCCATGGACGAAGCGTATCGGGTCGGCCGTCATGCCCATGTGCCGGTGGTGATATCGCATCTGAAGTGCGCGGGGCCGTCGAATTGGGGGCGTAGCGAGGAGGTGCTGAAGTCGCTGGAGGGCGCGCGGCGCATGCAGCCGATTGGTTGCGACTGCTATCCGTATAACCGCAGTTCGTCGACGCTCGATCTGAAGCAGGTCACGGGCGACATCGACATCACGATTACGTGGTCGGAGCCGCATCCCGAGATGGCGGGCAAGCTGGTGAAGGAGATTGCCGCCGAGTGGGGCGTCACGCAGCAGGAGGCGGGCAAGCGCTTGCAGCCGGCGGGCGCGGTGTATCACAACATGTCCGAAGACGACGTGCAGCGGATTCTGTCGCATCCCGCGACGATGGTCGGGTCCGATGGGTTGCCGAACGATCCGTTGCCGCATCCGCGGTTATGGGGCGCATTTCCGCGCGTGCTGGGGCATTACGTGCGCGATGCCGGTTTGTTGCCGCTGGAAGAGGCGGTGCGCAAGATGACCAGTTTGTCGGCGCGGCGGTTTGGTTTGGCCCAGCGTGGCGAGGTGCATGTCGGCTATCACGCGGATCTGGTGTTGTTCGATCCGGAGAGGGTTCGCGATGCCGCGACGTTTGATAAGCCGCAGCAAGCGGCTGACGGGATCGATGCGGTGTGGGTGAATGGCGTGTTGTCTTATCGCGATGGAGTCGTGACCGGCGAGCGTGCGGGGCATTTTGTGGCGCGTGGCGCGGCGTCGAAGGGCGATGCGCACGGCGCATTTTGATTTTTGGTTTTTCTGGTTTCCGATTGATACGGCATGCGGTAGTTGTGTTGCTCGCGCATGCTGAAATTTTTAAGGAGTTTGATGATGAAGCGATATGGTGTTGAAGGCGGGAAGGGGACCGGTGGTCAGCATATGCCCTTTGCTCGGGCTGTCGAAGCGGATGGCTGGTTGTTCGTTTCCGGACAGACGCCGATGGAAAATGGCGAGGTCATCAATGGCGGGATCGTCGAGCAATCGCACAAGGCGATTCAGAATGTTTTCGCTATTCTGAAAGAAGCCGGGTATGGGGCGGAGCATGTCGTCCGATGTGGGGTGTGGCTCGACGATCCACGCGATTTTGCTTCTTTTAATAAGGTTTTTCGCGAGTACTTTGGGGAGAATCCGCCGGCGAGAGCTTGTGTGGTCTCTTCTATGGTGATTGATTGTCGGGTCGAGGTTGACTGCGTCGCTTATAAGAAACCTGCGGTTTGAGGTTTTCTTTGTTCGCCGTGGGCGGTGATTAGGGTTTTTGTTTGCCTTCGCGGCACACAGACATAAGCGCCGCGAAGGCAAACAAAACTCCCAATCACCGCCTGCGGCAAACAAACAAAGACTACTGCCGAGCCAACCGCATATTGTCTGGCATAGGCAAATTAAAATTCGTCCGGAACGGATTAATATCAAGCCCACCACGCCGCGTGTAGCGGGCATAAACAGCCAACTTAACCGGCCGGCAGGCCTTGAGGACATCGATAAAAATCCGCTCGACACACTGCTCATGAAACCCGGTGTGATTCCGATAGGAGATGATGTACCTCAGCAAGCCCGCATGATCAATCTGCGGTCCCACGTAACGAATCTGCACGCTACCCCAGTCAGGCTGCCCGGTCACGGGACAATTCGACTTCAATAAATTAGAAACCAGCGTCTCCTCAACCGGCGCCTCATCGAGCGCCGCCTTCAGCAATGAAGCGTCAGGCTGATAAACATCGGTATCCAGATCGAGCCGGTCCAGCGACAGCCCTTCAAACTCTTCCATCTGCAACTTGCCGAACTCATGCGGCGCAGCCAGATGAACAGAAACAGAAGCGCCGCAAGAAGCCGAAACATCGCGTTTGATCGTCTCCCGCACCACGTCCATCGACTCGAAAGCCGTCTGCGCGAACGACCCCAGATACAGCTTGAACGACTTCGACTCGACAATATTCGGCGACTCAGCTGGCACATAAAAAGTAGCCACAGCAATTTGCGGCTTGCCGCGCACATTCAGCCAGGAAAGCTCGTAAGCATTCCAGATGTCCGTGCCGAAAAAAGGCAACTGCGCGCCGATGCCGATCGCCTCTCGCGCATTGCTGCGCGCGATCGGAAAGAGCAGCGAAGCGTCGTATTGTTCGGTGTAAGCAGAAGGCTTACCCAGCGGTGATTGTTCGGGTGTCATGATGCGTTCACAATGCCACTCGGCACGTGCCCCGTCGCCGTTACGACGCGGGCCGATTCGCAGTGGCCAATTTGGTCGTCGAAGAAAAAGTCCGGCTCGAACTCGCGCAGAAATGCGCTCTTGTCGAGGCCGCCGAGGAACATCGCTTCGTCGATTTCGATGTTCCACGCCATCAATGTGCGGATCGCGCGTTCATGCGCGGGCGCGGAACGCGCCGTCACCAATGCCGTACGGATGTGCATCGGCGCGGCTTCGTCCGCGAGTTTCTGCAGCCGGTGCAGCGCTTCGAGCAGCGGCTTCAAAGGCCCATCCGCCAGCGGCAAATCCTTGTTGTGAATCTCATGGCCGACGAACGCTCGCAGGCCATCCTGCTGAAACACGCGCTCGGCTTCGTCGGAAAACAACACGGCGTCGCCGTCGAATGCGATCCGGATTTCGTCCGGATACTTGCTCGCCATTTTCGCCGATTCGGGCAACACGCGCGCAGCCGGAAAACCGGCGGCCAGCGCGTCGCGCACATCGTCCTGATTCGCCGACAAAAACAGCGACGCGTTCAGCGGCTTCAGGTAGCCAAACGGCGCCCGCCCACGCGTAAAGACGCCTCGCTCGATCGCTAACCCATGCTCGCGGCACGAATGGAATGCGCGCAGTCCGCTGATCGGATCGCTGCGCGACAGGATCACCACTTCGACGCGATGGCCGCCGGCGTTCAACGCCAGCAGCTTGCGGATCAGCGCAAACGCGACGCCCGGTTTCGCAGGAACGGTGAGCCGGTCGCGCTGCAACGCTTCATACGCGCGCAGGTCGCCGTCTTCGTACACGCGGTTCTCTTCCTCGAAGTCGAACAGCGCGCGCGACGAGATTGCTACTACCAGTTTGTCGGCAAGCGAAAGAGCCATCTGCGCGTCTCAGTCCAAAAAATCAGGCGAGGAACAAGCGATACACCGGGTTGCTTGTCTCTTCCCAGTACGGGTAACCGAGCGTGGCAAGAAAGCGCCCGAACTCGCCGTTTTCGCTTTCCGGCACCTGAATGCCGACCAGAATCGAGCTGTAGTCCGCGCC
>NZ_JAWRXB010000241.1:0-313 GCF_046535245.1 Paraburkholderia sp. SIMBA_030 | reverse complement strand
ACCGTGAACCAGGGCCGCAGCGCGACCGTGAGAATGAAGCCCGCGGGCGCTTCGGCCTGCCCCATCAGCGCCGCGATCCAGTGGATCGTCGTGAGCACGCTGCCCACGTAGACGCAGAACATCACCGGGTTGCGCAACTGGGTGCGCGGATTGAGTTTCCTGAACGAGTCCACGATGGCCGGGCGCACGAGCGCCGGATCGAACATGGACCGTGTTGCACTATGTTGTGTCATTTCGAAAGATCCCCGTTCAATGCACGCCGAGCATGATCAGATGCTCGACACCCGGACCGAGCGCGAGCGCCGGCACGTAG
>NZ_JAWRXB010000240.1:0-313 GCF_046535245.1 Paraburkholderia sp. SIMBA_030 | reverse complement strand
ACCAAAGAGAGTCTCCGGAAATTGGAGGAGTGCAATTTCATAAAGATCAGGTAAATATTGCATTTGAAAATAATGCCTCAGGTGATATTAAAGATTGGTTTACTAAATACAACAAACTTGGTAGTGGCGAACATCTCGTATTTTTAATTGAAAAAATTAATATTTCGGAAGAAAAAAAAGATAAATTCCAAATTGGAAAGCTTGATTTTCGTGCCAGTACCTTTATTAAGAAAGAAGATGGGTATCATTTTTTATTCAAAAAAGATACGGTAGCCACGGTTTCGTCTCGTGAAACGCCATATATGGCACAGAG
>NZ_JAWRXB010000239.1:0-314 GCF_046535245.1 Paraburkholderia sp. SIMBA_030 | reverse complement strand
CGGGGCGGCCGGCAAAGGCGACGGCGTCCTTCTGGTCCCAGACGTGATTGCCTGTCGTCACGACATCGGCGCCGGCGTTGATCGTCTCGAGGAAGATGTCTTCGGTGATGCCGAAGCCGCCGGCAGCGTTTTCGCCGTTGACGATGACGAAGTCGAGTTTCAGGTCGGAGACCAGTCCGGGCAGGCGATCCCAAACCGCGGTGCGTCCCGTCTTGCCGACCATGTCACCCAGAAAAAGCAGTCGCATTCACTATCCAATCCACGAGGCAAAAAAGCGAAGGCCGCTTTCTGTCAGGATGGCATCCAGGCTTATG
>NZ_JAWRXB010000238.1:0-315 GCF_046535245.1 Paraburkholderia sp. SIMBA_030 | reverse complement strand
GCGAAACCCGCGCAACCCACCTCAGCGAAAGCCGTGTAGTCCATTCAATCCCCGGAAATAAAAAAGCCGCCCTGAAGGCGGCTCTGTTGGTCGAATCGTTCTTACTGCTTGACACATAGGCCCAAACGTCCTATATTTCCTTCCGTTGGAAGCGCAATTGCGCGGCCCGTCTATCCGAAAGGACACTGCCATGAAAGCCTGCTTTCGCACCCGCATGGGTGCTGGATCCCCTCATGCTCTACAAACCTCCTTCACCGCAAGATCTGGAGCGCCTGAAGGGCGAACTGGGCTTGTCAGCCTCGAAGATGGCATCAC
>NZ_JAWRXB010000237.1:0-315 GCF_046535245.1 Paraburkholderia sp. SIMBA_030 | reverse complement strand
CGATCACCGGCGACGTGGTCGACGGCAGCGTTCAGCATCTCGCCGATCACACCGCGCCGCTCGGGCGGCTCGCCGCGCAGCACGGCGTCTATCTGGTGACGGGCAACCACGAGTACTACTCGGGCGCCGTTGCGTGGGTGGCCGAGTTCCGCCGTATCGGCCTCACGGTGCTGATGAATCAGCACGTGGTGATCGAGCATGGCGGCGCGCGGCTCGTGCTCGCGGGCGTGACCGATTACACGGGCGGCCATTTCGATCCCGCGCACCGCAGCGATCCGCAAGGCGCACTGCGCGGCGCGCCCGACGACGTGAACA